>NZ_JAXHPF010000006.1:0-218347 GCF_034187745.1 Acinetobacter faecalis
CAAGAACTTATTTCAGATGTTGTTAGTACACATGGAAATAGTTCTGATCAAAATATAGAACGTTATTATGTGTCGGGGAAAATTTTGCATAGAGGGGAAAATATTGTTTACCGTTTTGGAAAAATTACGGCAGAAAAAGATTTAACCAGTATTTTTGATCATCAAATTGCAACATCAATGGGATGGGGAATTGATGTTTTAAAAAGTGATGATGTGAGTTTGTCTTTAGAAATGGGTGGTGGCTACAGATATAGCCGCATGAAAGATTCAGAAGATGAAAAAGCAACGCATGAAGGAACAGGAATGTTGGCAGGATTTTATACCTATAAAATATCTCCAGATATAAAATTTAATCAGGACATTTCATTTGAATTAGGGAAAGATTCACAAATACTACGTTCACGTAGTGCGTTAAGTGCAGATTTAACTAAAAAGATTTCTGCTGTGGCAAGTTACAGTCTTAAAAATGTGCAAGCAGATAAAGGCGACAATAGAGATTCATTACTTTCATTGGGTTTGCGTTATAGATATTAAGTGCGGGACATCGAACTTAGCTGTATGATTTCTGGTTTTAGAGGGGAAGATATGTCATTAGAAATACCTGAAGATTTGGCAAATCTTGAAGCGAATGGCGGAATTTACGCAGTCTGGATGTTGCTACAACATTTGGGTATAGATGCTGAAATTAAACAGCTTATAGATGTTTGTGGGCATGATGCTGAATATGGATCTACAACAATCGGTTTAGCTGTTGGCTTAAAGAAATTTGGTTTTAATGTTCAGTTTTATACTGAAGACGATCCTGATATGCAGGAACAAGAAAAATTGAGTTATGTTCAAGCAAAAAAACTTAATTTACCTGTTTTAGCTGCAATTAAATATTCGGATATTCAAAAGACATTTGAACAAAATAAATTTGTCATTGTGTATTACGACACTTTGGAAGGTTTAGGAAATCATTCACTTGTGTACGATATCAACGAATCTGAAATATGTTTCTTTGATAGTTTTGATGCAATGTCTAAAGAAGTATTTGAAGAGCAACGAAAAGTAGATGGTATTTGTAGACAAGTTATTATTGTCGATGCAAATCATATTTAAAGTAAATTACTAAAATAAGATAGTAAAAAGCCCAAAATCAATTGGGCTTTTTAAGCCGAAAATTATTCTTCGGCTGCTTGTGCTTTTTCGTGCCAATATTCAGCTTTTTCTTCATCTGCATCTACACCTAGAGCATTTTCGTAAATAAATGCTAAATCTCGCATAGCTTGAACTTCACCAAGTTCAGCCGCTTGTGTAACAAGTTTTACAGATTTTTCGACATCTTTTTCAATAACATCGCCACGACGGAAATATCCTGCTAACTCTAATGTTGCAGCAGGGTGCTTTTGCATATTCGCTTTGCTTAACCAATAATAGCCAAGTTCAAAATGTGCTTTTGATTCTTCAGCATCTTCTTCTGCCATATCTTTAGCGTAAACAGTATAGCCTTCACCAAGCCAATACATTGCTTCTACATGACCATTTTCAGCAGCTTTAAGCGCCCATTCTTCTGCAAGAATGATGTCGTCTTCATGCTCGCTTTGCATATACAATTCGGCAAGTTCAAATTGTGCTTTTGCATTATTTGCCAAAGCAAGATTTGTAAGAGCAGCAGGGACAACAATACGTTTAGGCATAAAAATTCCAAAACAAAACTAAAATATACAAAGTAAGACATCTAAAAGATCAATAAAAAAGCCAATCCGAAGATTGGCTTAGATAGTATAGCTGAAATTATCAAAAGCTTTAACCGATGTTTAAAACACAATGAGCAAAGCTGTAATAATAAAAATTGAACTCAAAGCTAAAACAATTTTCTTAAAATATTGTGCGTAATAGCTTGTGCATAAACCTACAAATAAGGCTGATAGCGTTATAGCGCCAAACCAATAACTCACATTGTTACTTGGTTTCCCTAAGGATAAACAAATACCAAGACTGATGATTAATCCACACCAACCTACAAGCGTTGCTAATCGGCTTTGCTTAACATTAAGTTCTGTATTGAAATATTGCTTTTGATGTTTTCCTATTGAGCTTGCTAGGCCAAAGAATCCAAGTGCAGACATTGCCCAAACACAGAAGAAAAAGATCATGCTGAAATCTCCTGTTTCTTCGCTTTTTTAGCAGGAAGAGTTGGATGCTTTTTCACTTTGTAATATGAAAATGCAAAAACAATTGCAAGTACCCACATTGCTAAGTCAAAGCTTGCAATAACCCATTGTCCATAAGCAATGCTATTCCAAAGTGCTTGTCCGCCTGTCATGAAGTTTAGAATAGGAAGTAAAGCGAAAAGTACAGTTGCTAACGCTAAAAGTTCTAGCCATGCTTGACGTGAACTACGGAAAATTGGATAAATTAAAGTGAGTAACCAAACCACAAAAAATGTACGGATTTCCCAGTTTAAACGCATGTCCATATCTGCAGGAATAAAGCGATTAGCATAGAAATAAGCAGCACATGCAATAGGTAAACCAATAATGGCTGCAATATTTGTCACTTCAACTAAGCGATAACCAAAAGATTTATAACCTTGTTTTTGCTGTTGAGGCGCACGTTTAACACACCACAGAATTAAACCTGTAGCGACCATAACTGTGCCTACAATGCCAGATAAAAACAGCAACCAACGAAGCGCAATATCTACACCACGAGCTTCATGTAAAGTTGTGAAAACATTGTAAATACCCATTGGGATATTAGGATTTTTTAAGCTACTAGAATCATCGGTTATATTTTTACCTGTAACACCATCAAACTGTAAGCTTGTATAAACATTACGGTATGCAACGCTTTCTCCATATAAGGCACGAAGTTCAATTTTTGCTTGATTAGTATTTGGCGCAATAATGCTGATTGTTCCAATAGGATTGATTTTCCACTTTTGTTGAGCATAAGCTAAAATTGGAGCAACATTTGTTAGCTCTGCAGGTTGAGCTTCTTTTTTCTCACGTCCACGACGTTTTTCGCCACGCTCAGTATCTTGAGTCCGTTCTGCATTTACTTGTTGGTTTCTGTTTAATGCAGCATCAGAAGGCTTAGACTCTTTATTTTCTTGAACTAAAGCTCTGTTTTGATCTTGTAAAAATTCTCCTCGACCTTCATAAACGCGCTCTACACCCCAAGGCATAATGGTGAAAAGTAGCAATAGCAATCCGCTAAAAGTAATCATAATGTGGAAGGGAAGTGCGAGTACAGCAGTTGCGTTATGTGCATCTAACCAAGAGCGTTGACCTTTGCCTGAACGGAAAGTGAAGAAATCTTTAAAGATTTTTTTATGTGTAATTACGCCACTAATAATGGCAACGAACATTAGTAACGTTGCAATGCCAACAATCCAACGTGACCACGTACGTGGCATGCCGTAAAGCTCAAAGTGAAAACGATATAAGAAACCACCACCACGTGTTTCACGTGCTTCTAAAGTTTGTCCCGTTGCACTATCAATGGTAATGCGTGTACCACCACGTCTTGCGCGTGGATCTTCACCTGGTTTTCGAACGGTTATAAGTGTTGTATTTTGACGTGAATTTGGAAGCTGAATATTCCAAGCTGCAGCATCAGGGTGGTTCTTTTGTAAATAGTTTAACGCAACTTGAGTTTGTTGAACTTGTGTCGCTTGAGGCACAGATTGATGAAGTTCAGGTTTCATCCATACTGTAATTTCATTTTGGAAATAACTAAGCGTGCCTGTCACAAATATTGCGTAAAGTAACCAACCTAAAATAAGACTTGCCCACGTGTGGAGCCAAGACATCGATTGGCGAGGTCCTTCTTGTTTGCCATCTACACGCATGTTAATTTCCTAGTAATTTGTAAATAACAAACAAAACGAGACTGGGTAAAATAATCCCTAAACTAGCCTTTAATGTTTTATTGACCATGAATACCCAAATAAATGCAGCAGTCCAAATAAGGAAAGCGACAATAGTTGCACCCATAGCAGCACTGCCACGGTCTTCAGAAAAAGCTTCTGCAATTAATATTGCAGATAGCGAAGAAAGAACGTACCCCCCCAATAATGCGACAACAAAACGATATAAAATCATTAAGCGGTACAAAAGAGTCGACTGTTTTTCTTTAGTTTTGACTAACGATTTCCTTGCAACAGGTGTTGCAGATATGGCATCTATTTGAGAGCTGGTCATAAGTTGAATGTCAGATAGTAAATGTTAAGGTTTATAATGCTAATGATAACAATTATTATTTGAATTTAGAATCGGGTTGGCTATTTTTTTTAATTAAAATAATGAATTAATGGGCATTTAGCTGAAGTTCTTATTTTATTTTGTACAAAATATGAGGGGATGTAAGTGTTAGGCATATCTGTATAAGAGTTATGTATATTAGTGTTTCTGGTGATTGGTGAAAAATATTTTTAATTTAAATTGTTTTTTAATAAGTAATATTTAAAATATTTTCTGTATTTCAATCTTTTAAAGTACTTGTATCTAATGTTTTAAGTGAATGTTCTAACAAGCTATAAATTTTAAAATTACATTATTAAAAAAAGCATAACACCGTATTACAGAGTTAAACTTGTCTGAAATATATACAAAAAATAAAATTCAAAGCATAAATTTAAGATGATGAAAACAGATGATAAGTTTTATAAATGCTGAAAAAGCGAAATTATTTGCACAAAGTGTTAGCTATGATATGTCTATTTATAAAAAACGCTTAGCACAGTTAATTGAAGAAAATGCAAAGCAAGGTAATACAGCAGTTTTCACGGTGCTACCTAAGCACTTGGTGTTGAGTGAAATTCATCGCTTATCTTCAGATTTGAATCAGTTAGGCTATTCAATTCGATTTGAAGTTAAAGAGTTTTATTATAGTTTTAACATACATTGGAATTAATTTTTTTTAATGTATATGCCTATATTCTGACAATTCAAAAGACATAAATCTGTAAGAAATATTCATTATTTTATAGGAATATTAGATACAGATTTAACTTTAGACTTTTGTATTCATATTACTCTTCAATACCTCGTGAATATCTCCCTTTAGTTCAGTGAGGTTTTTTTTATTCAAAAAAAGCCCTCAAGGTGAGGGCTTTTTATTTATGATTTTTTAAGCTTCAATAGTTTGAATTGCAATTTTTTTAGCAGGATCTACTTTACGACGTACATTTGGTACAGGCTCGCCATAATATTGACGGTCTGCAAAGTAACTAGAGCGAACCATTGGTGCTGCCCAAATGTTACGGAAACCAAGTTTTTGTCCGTGTGCTGTATAACGCTCAAATTCCTCTGGTGTTACAAAGCGATCAATTGGTGCATGTTCTTTAGATGGTTGTAAGTATTGACCAATTGTTACGTAGTCAACGCCGTGTGCATGTAAATCATCTAAAAGAGAAAGTACTTCTTCTTCAGTTTCACCAATACCCACCATTAAGCCGCATTTTGTTGGCACATCTGGGCAATATTCTTTAAACATTTTCAATAAGTTTAAAGAATGTTGGTAGTCTGAACCTGGACGCATTGCTTTATAAAGGCGAGGCACAGTTTCGATATTATGGTTGAAAACATCAGGTGGACATTCCGTCATAATGCGTAGCGCAATATCCATACGACCACGGAAGTCAGGTACTAAAATTTCTAATAATGTTTTAGGGCTTAATGCACGCGCTTCTTTAATACAGTCTACAAAGTGTTGAGCACCGCCATCGAGTAAATCGTCACGGTCTACAGATGTAATTACAGCGTATTTTAAACCAAGGTTGGCAATTGTTTCTGCCATATGACGTGGTTCATCTGCATCTAATGCATTTGGACGACCATGTGCAACATCACAGAATGGGCAACGACGGGTACAGATATCACCCATAATCATAAAGGTTGCAGTACCGCCACCAAAACATTCTGGTAAGTTTGGACAAGCAGCTTCTTCACAAACGGTATGAAGTTTTTGTGCGCGTAAAGTTGTTTTAATACGTTGGACTTCTTCAGGCGCAGCCATTTTTACACGAATCCAATCTGGCTTTCGTGGCGTTTCAACCGTAGGAATAACTTTTACAGGTATACGAGCGACTTTTTCTGCGCCACGAAGTTTTACGCCCTGTTCTGGTTTACGGTTTTCAGACATATGCAACTTTTCCACTGTTTTAATAGGGGGGAAATATTCAAAAATTTATCTTTCCCATTATAGCGAAGTTGATCTTAAATAGGGGGAAAACAATATTCATTTAATAAATGTTGTTATCACATAATATATGCGTGCTAAATACACCAAATTGAAATAATATCAGTCATAATATAGATATGATTTAAAGATAAATTTGATTAAGGAGCGTTGAATGCCACGTAAGAAAGAGGTCGTTAGTGGGAATTTCGTTAAATACGATGCAGTAGTTCTCGGTTCGGGCCCTGCGGGTGAAGGCGCTGCAATGAAGCTTGCTAAATCTGGCAAGCGTGTTGCAATTATTGATATGCGCGAGCAACTTGGCGGTAACTGTACTCACGTAGGTACAATTCCAAGTAAAGCTTTACGTCAGACGGTTTCTAGTGTCATTCGTTATCAACGTGATCCAATGTTTCAAAAAGTAGGTGATTGGAAACAATTCACCATGAAACAAGTTTTACGTAATGCACATAAAGTGATTCAACAACAAGTTGATACGCACTCACGTTTTTATGATCGTAATAAAATTGATATTTATCATGGTCGTGCGTATGTGCAAGATAAAAATACAGTGCTCGTATTTAGCCCAGAAGGCATTACAGAAACAATCGTTTTCCAACAGCTTGTGATTGCAACAGGTTCGCGTCCATATCGTCCTGCAGTTTTAGATTTTAACCATCCTCGTGTTTTTGATTCGGACAAGATTCTTGATCTTGATTTCTCAATTCAAAAAATCATTATTTATGGCGCAGGTGTAATTGGTTGTGAATATGCATCTATTTTTATTGGTTTAGACCATAAAGTAGATTTGATTAATACTCAGCCTAAACTTCTTAGCTATTTAGATGATGAAATTTCTGATGCATTGTCTTATCACTTACGTGAACAAGGCGTGTTGATTCGTCATAATGAACAAATTGATCATTTGGAAACTCATGATGATCACGTTGTGATGTATTTACAAAGTGGTAAGAAAATTAAAGCGGATGCTATTTTATGGTGTAACGGTCGTTCTGGTAATACAGATGGCTTAGGTTTAGAAAATGTAGGCTTAACACCAAATAGCCGTGGTCAACTTGCTGTTAATGATAAATATCAAACAGAAGTTGAAAACATTTATGCTGCGGGTGACGTGATTGGTTGGCCATCTCTTGCTTCTGCTGCGTATGACCAAGGTCGTAACGCGGGCGGTAACATGAGCGGTGAAGAAGGTCTTAAACCTGTAACTTCAATTCCTACAGGTATTTATACTATTCCTGAAATTTCTTCTATTGGTAAAACTGAACAACAGCTTACCGAAGAAAAAATTCCGTATGAAGTGGGTCAAGCATCTTTCCGTTATTTAGCGCGTGCGCAAATTACGGGTGATACAGTGGGTGAGTTGAAAATCTTATTCCATCGCGACACTTTAGAAATTTTAGGTGTTCACTGCTTTGGTAATAATGCTGCGGAAATTATTCACATTGGTCAGGCTGTGATGAATAGCCCAAACAATACGATTAAATATTTCGTGGAAACAACATTTAACTATCCAACGATGGCGGAAGCATATCGTGTAGCAACATTAAATGGTATGAATCGTTTATTCTAAAATAAATAAGTGATGAATAAAAAAAACCGCATATTATATGCGGTTTTTTTTATTTCGTTTAAAAATCACCATTTCGAAAATCAGCAAAGGCTTGACGAATTTCTTCCTCGGTATTCATCACAAATGGTCCATGTGCAAATACAGGTTCATTCAATAGCTCGCCGCTTAAAATTAGTAATTTAGCATTGGATAAAGTGTTAATTTTTACAGATGATACATCTGTACTTACATATAGCGTTTGCATGGCACCGTAAGTTTTTTCATCTATAGAAATATCACCACTTAATACAAAAATTTTAGTGCTCCAATTAGGATTTAAATTAAAGCTTTGTTCTCTATTTGCATTCAAGCGAACATCCCAAACATTCATTGGACTGAATGTTAATGCAGGGCCTGCATGACTTTGGTCGTCTTGAATATATTCACCTGCAATAACACGCACCACGCCACTATTATTTGCAAGTTGTACTTCAGAAATATTTCCTTCAGTTAACTCTTGATAACGTGGCTCGGTCATTTTTGCGGAACTTGGTAGGTTTACCCAAAGTTGAACCATGTCGAGTGTGCCGCCAGTTTTAGCAAATGCTTTTGAATGATGTTCTGCATGTAAAATACCTTTACCCGCAGTCATCCATTGCACTTCATTTTTACCAATTTGACCTTTATTTCCTTTGGAGTCGAAATGTTCGACTTCACCGTCATACACAATAGTTACGGTTTCAAAACCGCGGTGAGGGTGCATACCAATACCACGTTGATGATTTGTAGGTGAAAACTCATAGGCGCCTGTGTATCCCATAACTAAAAATGGGCTTTTTTCATTGTCTATTTCATGCATAGGGAGCATAGAGTTTGTAGGGAAGCCATCGCCAACCCATGTACTTCTGTTACTGCTATATACGCGTTCAATTGTATTCATGTTAATACCTCAATTTTTATATCGTTATGCTTCTATTATTGCGGTATAGTTCAAGAATGACAGAGCGATTAACTCAACAGATAATTCTAAATATGCAACAATTATGCAAAATCTAAACGACTATTATTATTTTGTTCAGGTAGTGAAATACCAAGGCTTTAGTAAAGCAAGTGAAGCTTTATCTATTACAAAATCAAAGCTTTCTAGGCACATAAGTGGGTTAGAGGAGCGTTTGTCTGTACGTTTAATTCAGCGTAATACACGTAAGTTTGCTGTAACTGAAATAGGACAGCAGTTTTATGAACATTGCTTGAAAATTCTAGAAAATGTAAATGATGCTGAAAATTTTATTCATAGCACTTTGCAAGATGAACTTTGTGGGACAGTAAATATTTCATGTCCTGTTGCATTGGTGGAATTTCCAATTGGCAAGTTAGTTGTGGAGTTTATGCAACAACACTTAGATGTTCATGTGAAATTGATAGCGACTAATGAGCGAATTGATATTATTGAACAAGGTATTGATTTGGCGATTCGTGTTCGCCATTTACCTTTAGAAGATAGTGATTTAGTGGTTCGTGGTTTAGATGCATGGGAGCATGCGCTTGTCGCATCTGCTGAACTATTCAAACAAAATGATATTCCACAAAATTTAGAAGACTTAGCTAAACTTCCAAGTATTGGTTTTAACAGACCAAAACATTATTGGGATTTTAGGCATGTCTCAGAAGATAAAGTAGAGCAAATTGCATTTCAACCGCGTTTAAAAACCGATAGTTTTTCTGCAATGAAAACTGCTGTTTTGGCAAGTATGGGTGTTGCCTCTTTACCTAAAATATTTGTAAAAGAAGAGCTTAAATCGGGTCAGTTAATTGAGTTGTGCTCTGAATGGAAACTTCCTGAAGGTGTGATTCATGTGGCATATGCATCTCGGCAAGGTATGTTGCCAGCGGTACGAGAGTTGTTGAACTTCTTAATTGAAAGGTTTAAAAATTTAGATAATATTAAATAAAAATATATGCATAAAAGGGAGTTCAAAGCTCCATTTTTTATGGCCAATGTTTGTTTAATAAGGATGCCCACCCGCTAAGCTAATACGTTTAAGTAAGCGTTTTTGCTCAGATGGAAATGCTTTTCTAGAATGTAAAGTGACGTGGTTGTCCCAAAACACAATATCTCCAGCTTGCCAATTATGTTCATATTGAAACTCTAGTTTCAAAATATGTTCACGTAATTGAGCAATGAGCTGACTTCCATTTTGGTCATCATAATTGACCAGCTCAACCTCTGTACGTGTATTTAACCATAGAGCTTTACGACCAGTTTCAGGATGGGTACGTACAAGTGGGTGTGCGTAGGCATGACCAATAATAGGTTGATCTTTAAAACGGTATAACGGCATTTCTGTTTTATTGCTATTCCAGCCCTTGTTAGTTTGCGCTCGAACAAAAGGGTTATAGGTAATGAGCTGTAGTTTATCGATCTGCCGTTTGGTTTCATTATCTAGAGCATCATAAGCTTTAATGGTGTTGTACCACGTAGTTTGACCACCATTTTGAGGAAGTTGAATCGCATATAGCAATGAGCCAAAAGAAGGTTGTGGCGTCCATTGGTGGTCTGCATGGGGTGAAAGTTCAGAATGACCTGTGTAATCACCTTGATCGACGCCATTTGAAACTAGAACAACATCAGGCGGTGTACCTGTTTCTGCTTGATAACCTAGTACAGGGTTATCTGCGGTGGGGCGGAAAATAGGACCAAAATAACTAGCAAATGCTAAGTATTGAGCATCATCTAAAATTTGGTTCTTAAAAATTAAAATCAAGTTTTCTGCCAAAGCTTGTTTTAATTTATAAATGGTTTCACCAGATTGAGCTTTACGTGCATCTAAGCCCTAAACTCCAGCTCCAAGTACTTAATTTTTAAGGGGATAATTTTAATTTCGTTTGGATTTTGAAATTGATCTTCTTGATGCCAACGAGGCGCATCTTTAATTGCTTGAGATAATTGTGTTAGTGCTGTCATTTTATTTTTCACAAGATTAAGTCTTGCTTAAAATGTATGAAAATTCATTAAAGATATGAAATTAAAAGAAATGCTGAGTTATTAAATTATCAAGATATAGTAAAAAAGTATTAGATTTTCACAAGATAAGAATTAATGCGCGCAAAAGGCTTGGTTAAAGTATTCGAATAATTGAGGTGTTTTAAGCCACAATAAAATAGCAATAGCAAAGAGAAAAACAATGCCACAGCAAATGAAAGATTTAATCCAAAATAATGAATCAGTCATGAACCACATTCTCCTCATTCACCCAAAAATGTACCAATACACCTAATATGCTTAAAGCGATACAGAACATCCAAATGATGTTGTAATTACCTGTCATGTCGTGGTTTACGCCGCCCAGCCATCCACCAAAGAATGAACCAATTTGATGGGTGAAGAATACAATCCCGCTGAGCATAGATAAGTATTTTACGCCAAACATATTTGCCACAATACCATTGGTTAATGGCACGGTAGATAGCCACAATAAGCCCATAATGATACCAAATGCGTAAACTGTCCATACGCTTAGAGGAAGTAATAAAAAGGCGATAATTGCGACACCACGTAGCCCGTAAAGCCACATTAAAAGCATAGGTTTTGAGTATTTACCACCAAGCCAGCCTGCGCTAAATGTTCCAACAACATTAAATAATCCAACAAGTGCTAAAAATACTGTGCCGGTAGTTGCACTAAAACCGTGATCAATTAAATATCCGGGTAAGTGAATACCAATAAATACCACTTGGAAACCACAGACTAAAAAGCCCAAAGCTAAGAACCAAAAGGGTTTATGATTTTTAGCAATCACTAAAATTTGTTTAAAACTTAGAGATGGTTTTGTAGATGCTTGAGCATTAGGATCTTGATATGTAGGCGCTTTAAGCATAAATGCCAAAGGAACAATAAATGCAATTAAAATTGCACTTACAACCAATGCAGCAGACCACCCGACACTTTGTAAAAGTAACAGGGTTGAGGGCAACATAATAAACTGCCCAAATGAGCCTGCGGCACTTGCAATTCCCATGGCTAAGCTACGTTTTTCGGGTGGTGCAGCACGACCTACAGCAGAAAGTAAAACAGAAAATGATGTTGCAGAAAGCGCTAAACCTAAAATTAAACCTGCGCTTAAATTCAGTAATAAGCCTGTTGAACTTACAGCCATAAGCAATAAGCCTACAGCATAAAGAAAACCACCTATAGCTACGACAATTTTACTGCCGTATTTATCTGCTAAGGCGCCAGTAAAGGGTTGAGCTGCACCCCAAATTAGATTTTGCATAGCAATTGCTAGGCTAAAAACATTATGTCCCCAACTAAATTCTTGACTCATAGGAACTAAATACAAACCAAAAGCATGCCTTACACCCAACGACAACGCTAGAATAATCGCGCTACCAATAAGCATGTAAATAAGCGGTTTAGAAAATTGAGTACCTGACATGAGTCATCCGAAAATTTTTATACGTTGTTATAGTATTCGATTAAAGCATAACTAACGATCAAATATATTTTAATAATCAATAAAATTTAGTTATAAAAAATGGCTGCCGAAGCAACCACTTAATTATTTATAAAGATTTAAAATAAAATTAAACATTAAAACGAGATAAATCTTCTTCAGGACGAGCTGTTAAAACTTCAACGCCTGTTTTTGTTACAAGTAGAGTATGTTCATATTGAGCAGAAAGTTTATGGTCTTTCGTTACAACTGTCCATTTATCACCAAGAAGTTTAGTTTGCCAAACGCCTGCATTTACCATAGGTTCAATGGTAAAAGTCATGCCTTCTTCTAAGATCATTCCTGTGTTTGGTTGACCGTAGTGAAGCACTTGAGGTTCATCATGGAAGGTTGTGCCAATACCATGACCACAGTATTCACGAACAACGCTAAAACGTTCAGATTCAACATATTTTTGAATAGCATGACCAATATCGCCCATTGTAGCGCCAGGTTTTACCACAGCCATACCGCGGTACATTGCTTCTTGTGCAACATTACATAAACGATTTGCCAAAATTGAAGTTTCACCACCAACCAAATACATCATATTGGTATCGCCGTGGAAACCATCTTTAATTACGGTTACATCAATATTTAATATGTCGCCTTTTTTCAAAACTTTATTTTCCGACGGAACGCCATGACAAACAACATGGTTTACAGAAGTACAAATAACGTGTTGAAAAGCAGGGCGACCAGGTGCTGCGCCATAGCCTAAACATGCAGGAATGGCATCTTGTTTATTGACAATGTAGTCATGACAAATCGTATCAAGTTCAAGTGTAGTAACACCTGGAACAATATGCGGTTTGATCATATCCAAGACTTCTGCAGCAAGTCGACCTGCAACACGCATCTTTTCGATATCTTCCGCAGACTTAATTAAACGACGTGGTGCTTCGTAAGTATTGCTCATGATCTTTAAAAACTTTTGGAAATTTATATGTGACTATGGTATAAATAGCCGCCCATTTTATCAAATGCTTTTTCGTGAATTAATTTCACGGGCTTTGTGCGATGGGGCAATAAAATCCGCACATATATCGACACATATCTCTGGGTGCCTTTTATAAAGGTGGAGAATGCGGGTATATGGAGGCCTAACCCAAACATTTAAGGTAAAGAAAATGGCAGATTACAACGTAGGAATGCGCGACCTTCTTCAAGCTGGTGCGCACTTTGGTCACCAAACTCGTTTTTGGAATCCAAAAATGAGCCAATATATCTTTGGTGCACGTAACAAAATTCACATCATCAACCTTGAGCACACTGTTCCTGCGTTAAACGATGCTTTGAACTTTGTTAACAACTTAGCTAGCAAAAAGAACAAAGTATTGTTCGTTGGTACTAAGCGTGCAGCTTCTGCGATCATTCGTGAACAAGCTCAACGCGCTGGTCAACCATATGTAGATCACCGTTGGTTAGGTGGTATGTTGACTAACTGGAAAACTCTTCGTCAGTCAATCAACCGTCTAAAAGACCTTCAAGCTCAATCTGAAGATGGTACTTTCCTTAAGCTTACTAAACGTGAAGCTTTAGAACGTACTCGTGAAATGGAAAAACTTGAACGTGGTCTTGGCGGTGTTAAGAACATGGGTGGTTTACCTGATGCATTATTCGTAATCGACGTTGATCACGAAGCAATTGCAATCAAAGAAGCTAAAAACCTTGGTATTCCTGTAATCGGTATCGTTGATACAAACTCTAACCCAGACAACGTAGACTACGTTATTCCTGGTAACGATGATGCGATCCGTGCAGTAACACTTTATGCTTCTGCTATGGCTGATGCTATTCTTGCTGGTAAAGAATATGCTCAATCACAAGCAAATGCACAAGCTAAAACTCAAGAAGCTCCTGCTTCTGAGGCTTAATGCGTTTGACGCAGGCTTGTCATTTTTGCGACATGTGATCGTGGCAAACTAAGCGTTATGTATGCAGACGGCCCATTGGATACCTTTGGGCCGTTTCTGTTCTAAAAAGAATTCATTTTCTACCGAATTTAGGAGATTCTCATGACTGCTATTACTGCAAGCATGGTTAAAGAATTGCGTGATCGTACTGGTCTTGCAATGATGGAATGTAAAAAAGCTTTGACAGAAGCTGGTGGTGACATCGAATTAGCGATTGACAACCTACGTAAATCTGGTCAAGCAAAAGCAGCTAAAAAAGCTGGTAACATTGCTGCTGACGGTGCAATCACAATTGCTCAAGAAGGTAACAAAGCACTTCTTTTAGAAGTTAACTGTCAAACTGACTTCGTTGCTAAAGACGAAAACTTTGCAGGTTTCTCTGCTAAAGTTGCTGCTGCTGCTCTTGCTGCAAACACAACTGATGCTGCTCAAATTGCAGAATTGAAACTTGAAGATGGTTCAACTGTTGAAGAAGCGCGTATTGCTCTTGTTCAAAAAATCGGTGAAAACATCCAAGTTCGTCGTGCAACTATCGTTGAAGGTGACAACCTTGCAGTTTACAAACACGGTTTAAAAATCGGTGTTGTTGTATCATTTGCTGGCGATGCTGCTACAGGTAAAGGTTTGGCTATGCATATTGCTGCATTCAACCCTGTTGCTGTTAATGCTGAAGGTGTTTCTGCTGAGCTTATCGCGAAAGAGAAAGAAATTGCTGAAGCTAAAGCGATTGAATCAGGCAAGCCTGCTAACATCGTAGAAAAAATGGTAACTGGTTCAGTTGAGAAATACTTGAACGAAGTTGTTCTTGAGCGTCAACAGTACGTAATCGACAACGATAAGAAAGTTGCTGATGTTCTTAAGGCAACTGGTACTACAGTTGCTCAATTCGTTCGCTTCGAAGTAGGTGAAGGTATTGAGAAGAAAGCAGAAATGAGCTTCGCTGACGAAGTTGCGGCTGCTCAAGCTGCGGCTGCTGCACAATAATTTTGACCGTTTAGGTGAAAATTAAAAAAAGTCCCTTCTTTCTGGGGCTTTTTTTATGCGTAAAATAAAGAAAATTAAAGGAATGAATATGAAAAATAAGACGAATTTAACGATAGGTGGTGTCATTGCTCTTCTAGTGGCTGCATATTTTGGTCTAGATACTCAGCAAGAAAATGCAGCTGTTCAACCATCTACCACGCAGAGCAAATTCAATTCTAAAACATCGCAAGAGATTTCTTCTGCACAGCAGAATGGAACGCGTGTTATAGAGCATGCCTTTAAAAATAAGTTAAGTGATATACAGGTTGAAGGTGCGGGGAAGGTTGTTGCAATACTATCTGATGATAATGAAGGCTCGAGACATCAAAAGTTTATTTTAGAATTAGAAAATGGTCAGACAATTTTAGTTGCACATAATATTGATTTAGCTTCTCGCTTACACAATTTAAATAAAGGTGATCGAGTTGAGTTTTTTGGCGAATATGAGTATTCCTCGAAGGGTGGAGTTATTCATTGGACGCATCATGATCCGCGTAAAAAGCATCCTGATGGTTGGCTAAAACATAATGGAAAAACGGTAAAATAAGTTTGAATATGTATTTAAAATGAAAATTCGCTCATTTGCTAAATTTTAGCTATATTTTTAATTTAAGCTAGTTGGGTAGCAAAAATATAAAAATATTCGAATTTCGAGCATCTATGATTATTTTTAAGGGGGAAATGGTGCAAGGGAAATGCTTAAAAATTGTAGAAATAAAAAAAGCCACGTTTTTCGTGGCTTTTTAATCAAATGTAGTGAGAGGTAAAAATTAAGAGTTAGGACCTGCAACACGCTCAATGCTTACTTTAGTTTGACCAGCATTTGTAAAGCCAAGTTGCTTCGCAGCACCGTAAGATAAATCTAGAACACGGTTACCATGGAAAGGACCACGGTCATTCACTTTTACAACAACACTTTTACCTGTTGCGTTATTTGTTACACGAATATAGCAGTTTAAGGGTAGTGTACGATGAGCCGCTGTCATAGCATTCATGTCAAAAGTTTCGCCACTTGCTGTTTTACGGCCGTGGAATTGACGACCATACCAAGAAGCAACACCAGTTTGACTGAATTTACGAACTGTATTTGATGCTACAGTGTTTAACTTTTCAATCACAGAAGGCTCTTCTGCTGGAATTTCAATTTTCGCAGCAATTGTTTGACGACGAATTTTGTCGGCAGAACGCTCAGTGATTGAAAGGCTATTAAGATTTGAAAGGTGAGTATTAAAGTTTTGAGCGTCTTTATTTAGAACGCGCGCAGCTAAACCCGAATTTTCAGAATCATTGATAAATGATGATGACTGCACCATTTCTGCTTGAGACTGACTTAATGTAAATAAGACTGTCGTGGCAGTAAGTATATATTTCAGCGAAGAATGCATTATTGATTAAACTCCTAGGCATTTTCTAAGTTATTTCAACAATTTAATTCGCTGAAAATGCAGAAATGATGCCAATTTTTTCACTTTTGCAACTACATTTGATGAGTAGGATAATATTCATCCATGTACAAAGGTGTCTAGTCTGAATACATAAAAATTGCAAAAAGTCTCAAAAAGTGCGTTTGTTTGATTAAAAAATAAACAAATATGTAACATAGTATATAATATGGTTAATAATTAATCAATAAGTGTGATAAATTACTAGACTTTCTAAATATGTTGGAAATTTTTAGTTTAACGACTAGCCACTTCTGTCCCTAACAACCACAGTGCAGTCGCATACATACGGCTTCTATTATATGTAGTGATGACTTGGAAATTTGGATATGTAATGTAATAAATTGGTCCATAACTTTCTTGAAGTTGAATGACATTTACCAAATCTAGATCATCAATTTTAACCAAAGGGTTTAGTGGTGTAATACCTTGAGTTTTTAATACACCATAAGGAATAGGTTGTGTTAAATCCTTAGCGATAATGGAATCAGGGTTATTACCTGTATAACGAGCTTGGAATGCAATAGGCTGGTCACGTTGCCATCCATTTTGTGCAAGATAATTTGCAATTGAACCAATTGCATCTACTGCAGAATTTCTTAGGTCGACATGACCGTTATTGTCATAATCTACGCCAAATCTTGGAATGTTACTTGGCATAAATTGAGGATAGCCAACAGCTCCGGCATAAGATCCAACAATTGAATTTGCTGCCACACCATCTTTATATGACCATGCAATAAGTGCTGCTAATTCATCTTTGAAATATTGCGCACGACGCTCATACCCAAAACCTAAAGTGGCTAAAGCATCACGGGTAACAAAAGAACCTTTGTTAGAGCCGTAACCTGTTTCAACACCTAAAATACCTAAAATGACAGATTGAGGTACACCAAATTGTTGTTCAGCTCTATTTAAGGTATCTGCATATTGGTTTTTAAATGTTACACCACGTTTAATAGTGCCTTCAGACAAAAAGTTAGTTTTGTATGCATACCAAGGTTTGCTTTCACCTGGGCGGTTCATAATATTAATAATATTAGGTAGGTTTTTTGCACCATCCATTGCCCAATCTACTTGAACTTCAGTCAGACCATAAGTCTGCATGGTTTGTTGTTTGAAGTTTTGGTAGTCGATAGAAGATTTAAAGTCATTGGCATGGCTAAAACTGGCTGAAGAAAGTACGCCAAGTATTAATGGTAAATGTTTTATTTTTTTATAGAATTTTAAAGTAAACATAAATACTAAGTTCCAAACGTATTATCTGTGTGTATAAATTGACATGACGATGCCAAAAGATGCCATTAGCGTAATAATTGCCGTACCACCGTAACTCATAAATGGTAAGGGAATACCTGTAACAGGTAATATACCGCTAACCATGCCTGCATTGACAAAAACATAGACAAAAAAGGCGAGTCCTAAGCCACCTGAGAGCAGTTTTCCGTAATTATCTAGAGAATACATACTAATTTGCATGGTTCTAATGATAATTGCAAAATAAAGTAGCATTAAAATAATTATACCAATAAAACCAAACTCTTCTGAGAATGCAGCAATAATAAAGTCGGTGTGTCCTTCGGGTAGGTAATGTAGATGGGATTGTGTACCCGATAAAAAACCTTTACCTGAAAATCCACCAGAACCAATCGCAATTTTTGATTGAATAATATTCCAACCAGAACCCAATGCATCCGCTTCAGGGTTAAATAAAGTCATTACACGTTTTTTTTGATAATCGTGTAATAAAAATTCCCATAAAAAAGGCACAACCACAGCAACAGCTGTTCCTGCAAATACAATTAAGCGCCAAGATAACCCACTGAGAAACAATACAAACATACCGCTTGCCAAAACTAAGGCCGATGTTCCCAAGTCAGGTTGTTTGGCAATCATCAAAAATGGCAAAATAATTAGGGCTAAAGTAGTAATAATACGTACAAAGGACGGAGGCAATCCTTTACGGGACACAAACCATGCAGCCATCATGGGCATTGCAATTTTCATAAATTCACTAGGCTGAACACTTCCAAAACCTGGAATATCGATCCAACGTTGAGCACCCATACGAACTTCGCCAATCACAAAAACCAAAGATAGGGCGATTAAACCTAATATGTAAAAGAAAGGGGTAAAGGTTTCATAAATTTTAGGCTGAATTTGAGCAAGGCAAAACATGACGATACAGCCTATGCCAAAGCTCATAATTTGCTTGGAAAGCATTAAGATATTTTGATCAGAGGCGCTATATAAAGTAATAAATCCTAATAATGCGGTCAGCGAAATATACAAGCATAACCATGGATCTAAATGGAAACGCTGAAAAGTAGATATCTTATTTGACTTGCCTAATCCATTACGTGGCGAATAGCGCAAAAATTTATATTGAATGTCTGAAGACATAAACTAAATATAGGATTAATTATAATTCTTTGGATGCTATCACATGAAAAGTCTGATTAATAATGAATCTGAAGATATTGATACAAAAAAAGCCTAAGTGATATTAGGCTTTTTAAATATTTTGAAAAAATTTAGATTAAGGATGAAATAAAGTGTCGTGATATTCGGCAAGAATACGCAATTCGTCTTTATTTAAGTTTAAGAAGATTTTATCCGTTGCAATATGCACAGCTTTGGTTACGGCAGAAGCCCCAATATCCGCAGCTTTACGTTTAATCATGCCTAAATCTAAAGTTTTATTAAAATCGGTCATAAAGTGGCGAACAGTCGCTTCAGCAAATTGCTTGTATAATTCTGCTAAAGCGGCTTTGTTCACATCATTTCCTGCTTTAATTTCAGCAAATGTAGTTTTTAAGTTTGTAACTAAACTCGCATCTAAGTGTTCGCCAACGCGTAAATTTCCATCGGCATCTTTAAATAAGCTGCTATTTGAAAATTCAATAGATGGCTTAACCACGTCATTAGAAGCTTTGCTCATGAGCTGTTTCAATAAAACGGCAACTGTCGATTTTACATAACCAGCCAATTTTTCAGCAGTATCACGTTTATCGCTTTGTGGAAAACGATGAACAAGCTCAGTCAAAATCGCATCAATAATTTCATCATTAATGAGTAAAGCTGTTTTATCACGCAGTGGATAAAGTGGCTCACTTGAGTTTTTCTTTTGCTGAGCGGTTTGAATGCTGTCTAAAAGTTCCTTAGATGGAATAAATCCAAAAAATGGCATAGTTGTTCAACCTCAATGTTGTTTATTTTATTGTCGCGCCAATCGAATTGGGCGAGGCATCCATGTTAAGTCAGATACACGGCATGGATTGATATCTAAACCACCACGACGTGTATATGTTGCATAAACCATTAACTTTTCAGGGTTAAGGTTTTGCCAAATATCGGCAAACATTTGTTCCACACATTGCTCGTGGAAACCATTATGTTGGCGATATGAAATGATATAAGCCAAGAGACTTCTGTAACACGGCTTTTTACCCTTGAAACGTATAAATACAGTACCCCAGTCGGGTTGTCCAGTGACTGGACAGTTACTTCGTAATAAATGTGAGTAGAGTTGAACTTCGACATCTTCATTTGAATCATCAAGTTTTAATAAAGATGAATCTGGATGATTTTCCAAGCGCTCAGGTAGAAGGTTATCAATACAAATACCTTCAGGTTGTGCTATGTCTAACTCATTGGCATCAAATAGGTCGATTGTGACTTCAGCTTCTGCAGCAGCAGATAAGTCTTTTTCTACCGTAGCAATAAATGCTTCTTTCGAATCGAATTTAGTAAAGTTCATACTATTAAAGTAAAGCTTTAAAGATTTTGATTCGATTAAATTAGGTGACGAAGCGGGAAGTGTTAAACGACCAATTGCCACTTGTGGAATTCCATGCGCATTGAGCCATGAAATTTCAAACACATGCCACCAATCTTTGCCCTGACGAATATGATTGATATGACTATAAGACTCACGTGCTTGTTCACGAGAGATTGGAAATAAAATATCGGGTTGATATTCTGTTGGGTAATTGGTGTCTTTACCCAATAAAGATTTTTCTACGCTCATTATTCGCGCATTCCTGAACCACGAGAAAGTAAATAGTACGCAATGCCATATAACACTGCACAGAATAAAGTAATTACCGCTAAAGATAGCCCAACATTAACATCGCTATGACCTAAAATGCCGTAGCGGAATGCATTGACCATATAAACAATGGGATTAATTAAAGATAAATTTTGCCAAAATGGGCTAAGTGCCGAAATCGCGTAAAATACACCGCCTAAGTAGGTGAGTGGTGTAAGTACGAAGGTTGGAATAATTGAAATATCATCAAAAGATTTAGCATAAACAGCGTTAATAAAGCCGCCCAATGAAAATAAAAATGATGTGATAAGTACAGTATAAATTGTCACAAACCAATTGGTAATATAAAGGTCTGTGAAAAATAGGCTCATTGCCGTCACAATAATACCAACAAGCACACCACGGCACACACCGCCTAATACATAGCCCCATAAAATGGCATGTAATGGCACAGGACTCATAATGAGTTCTTCAATACTTTTTTGGAACTTAGCACTAAAGAAACTTGAAGATACGTTGGAATAACTATTGGTGATGACCGCCATCATAATTAAACCAGGCACAATAAATTGCATATAGGTAAAGCCACCCATTTGCCCAATTCGTGAACCCACTAAGTTCCCAAAAATAACAAAATAAAGGCTCATGGTAATTGCAGGTGGCAACAATGTTTGTGGCCAAATTCGCATAAAGCGACGAATTTCTTTATGAACAAGTGTGTAGAGCGCAACGCGAAGTTGAGAAAAATTCATTATTGCGCTGCTCCATCAAGATTTTTTTCAACCATTTTGACAAATAACTCTTCAAGACGGTTCGATTTATTACGCATACTACGGACTTGGATGCCTTGAGCTTCTAATAATTGGAAGAGTTCATTTAGGCTATGAGCTTTATCCATGGTGACTTCAAGTGTTAAAGGATCAATTAAATTAAACTGAACGCCAATAATATCTAAAGACGGTGCTTGAATAGGTTGTGCTAAATCGAAAATGAATGACTCTTCATTAAGTTGATTCAAGAAGTTTTTCATAGAGGTATCTTCTTTAATCACACCGCGGTCAATAATTGCAATTTGACGACACAACATTTCAGCTTCTTCTAAATAGTGTGTCGTTAAAATAATAGATGTACCTTTTTCATTCATTTCTGTGAGGAAATCCCACATGGAACGTCTTAACTCAATATCTACACCAGCAGTAGGTTCATCTAAAATAAGGAGTTTAGGGTTATGCATCATGGCGCGAGCAATCATTAAACGACGTTTCATACCGCCTGAAAGCATACGTGCTTGAACTGCACGTTTATCCCATAGACCTAATTTTTCTAAATATTCTTCAGCACGCTGTTCTGCAAGCTTTTTAGGAATACCGTAATAACCTGCTTGAGTTACTAAAATATCAAAGGTTTTTTCAAAATGACCAAAGTTAAATTCTTGAGGCACAATGCCTAAGCATTGTTTTGCTTGAGATGGATGTGTGTCTAAGTTATTGCCAAAGATTTCTACTGTGCCCGAAGTTTTCTTGGTCAAAGAACTAATAATGCTAATAGTGGTTGATTTACCTGCACCATTTGGACCTAAAAGTGCATAAAACTCACCTTCGGGTACAGTTAAATTTACGCCTTTTAATGCCTGAAAACCATTTTTATAGGTTTTAGACAAATCTTTGAGCACTAATGCATCGGACATGTATTTCTCACTTGTTCAATATTAAGCATATTGTGAGTGATCTTGACTCAGAAACCAAGACGATGAATGAAATACTGCGTTGTATTATGTGAACATTGTATAAACAGTAAGCACTAAAATAGAGGCTATCTATATAGTTGCTTTATCTTTTAGTTTTTTTTGTTATGATGTGCGTCGCGCGCTCATAGCTCAACTGGATAGAGTACAGGTCTCCGAAGCCTGTGGCGTGGGTTCGAGTCCCGCTGAGCGCACCATTTTTAATATAATAAAAATTAATGATTATTTTAATAAGTTTAAAACCCTTTCTTCTAAAGTAGCCTCTAATACTTAATTTATATCTACTCATTATTTAGGATGGAGGTGGTATTTTCCTATTATCTAGCGCCGAAACGTGTAGAAATTCCTCTTTATTATTTAACAATCCTTTAGTTAAATTTTATTTTTAAATCATTGATACATAACATATAAAAAAATTTAATTTAACTTAAAATAGCAAATCATATTATTAAAAATAAAAGACTTATTTAAATGGGTTGTTGTAAATAATAGAATAAATGATTATGATTCTCATTATTATTTATGAGTTGTATGGTTTTAAATATGGCTTTAAGTAATTAAAAGTAATCAATTAATGATGAAGAACATCATTTATAAAATGGATTCATTCAAATGAATACACAAAAAATTCTATTAAAACAAAGATATTTAACAATTTGCTTATCAGTCATTATGGGAGGTGGGTTTGTTACGCAAACTCATGCAAAAGGTAAGGAGAGTAAAGTATCTTTACCGGCTATTACTGTTTATGCAGAACATGAAAAGCAAGCGAGTTCCTTAATATCCATAAATAAAGAAAGTTTAGAGCAAACAGGCGTACAAAATATGGCAGATGTTGTTAAATATCTTCCATTAGTAAAAGCACCATTTTCAGTTTATGGAGGTGGTAGTTACATGGATAGCCCTGGTACAAGTAGTATTAATATTCGTGGTTTAGATGCAAATAGAATTGGTTTAGATATTGATGGTGTCGATGTAGCTGAAGCTGCCATAAGTCCATATATTCCTGCTGCAAGCATGAGTAAGCGTGGTGCGGGGCGAGATTATATAGAACCAGAAATGTTGCAGTCAGTTGATATTGCATCGGGTACGGTTGATGCATCTAGTGATGGTATTGGCGGGCGTGTTTCATTTAAAAATAAATCTCCCAATGATTATTTACAGAATGGAGAAAATTTTTATGGTGCAGCAAAAGCTGGTTATAGCTCAGCAGATGATGCATGGCTAACTTCTGTTACAGGCACTGTTGGTAATGAAAAAGTTAAAGCTTTAGTGGCTTATGCTCATAGAGAAGGTCATGAAATAGATGGAAACTCAAAGACAAAAGCGTTCGATGCAAATTGGAACTTAGATGCGGCTTTAGCAAGTTTAAGTTGGAATTTAAATGATCAACATCAATTAAATACAAGTCTTGATATTTATAGAAAAACTGTCAAAACATTTGGCATCGATGCAAGTGCATCAAGCATGTTTAAAACAGATGATGCTGTACAAAATCAAAAAATAGAACGCACAACATTTTCTGTAGAAGATATTTATTCACCATCTGAATTTGTCATGTTTGATGAATTAAAAACCAAAGCATGGTATCAAAAGTCAGAAAATAGAGCACAAACAATTTACAACACTGGAACCTATATTCGAGATTTTTGGAATAGTTATGACCAGACAAGTTTTGGATTAAAGTTCGATGCTAAAAAAGCCGTAGCAAATCAAAAATTAAGATATGGATTAAACTTTGAACGTAAAGAATATGACAGTGATCGTTATGAAATACGTAGTAATGGAATGAAACCACCTTTTTCAGGCACATATTTAACAGCATCTACATTAGATCGTTATGCTTTGTATTTATCTGATCAATTTGATTTCGAACCAAAAGGAAAAGCTTTATCGGTTACACCATCTTTACGTGTTGAACATCAACAGTATCGCCCTGAAAAATCTGGTTCAAATATTCATGATCGTGATTTTACTTATGTTGCACCTGGTTTGACTGCAAGCTACCAAATGACACCAGGGAATTTTACATATTTAAAATATGCGCATGGTGCTCGAATTCCATCACCCATGGAGATGGGAGGATCTTATGAAACATCCAATGGTGCTACATATTTAGTGATGGGCAATTCTGACCTTAAAAAAGAAACCAGTGATACTTTTGAGCTTGGTCTTAAAAATGATGCGATTGATGGTTTGAAGTTTGGTTTGACAACGTTCTACACAAAATATAGTGATTTTATTGATTACTACAATCATGAAGATAAAATTCCTGGCTATTTCTTGGTGTACCGTGCTGAAAATATTGCCGATGCAGCAATTTGGGGAGCTGAGTTTAATGCCCATGTAGATTTAGGTCATTTTATTGATCAAGCGCATGGATATAGTTTGGCATTAGTTGCAGGGAAAACTAAAGGGCATGCTAAAGACAATAATGGTAATAAAACAGGAATGAATTCGGTTCAGCCTGAAAAAGGTAGCTTTACTTTCGCATATGATGATCCGAATAAAATTTATGGTTTTGGTTTAACAACAACAGCAGTTGGTTCAAAAACAGCAGGTAGAGATGTAAGTTCACTTCAAGCCAACTCAGAAGAAACTAAATATAAAAAGGTTAATGGCTATACCGTTTGGGATTTATCCGCATATTGGAATATTAATAAAGCGACAAAATTGAATGTTGCTTTGAATAACATTTTTGATAAAACCTACTGGGACTACTCGGCTGTTGGTACTTTGAAGGCAACAGATCAGCAAACATTAATTGATCGTGCTGCTGCGCCTGGGCGTAATGTTGTTGCGAGCGTTGAATTTAAATTTTAATAAAGAAACATAGTAATAAAAGCATCTATTAAGACATCTATTTGTAGAGAAATATTTATGAAACAACTCACTAAAATTGCGTTAAGCCTTTCATTAATTTGTGCATCTGTATCGGTTTTCTCGGCTGAAAAAGCGAATAAAGACAGTACATATCAGCAGGCTTATGCTTTGTATTTACTTTATCATCCAGAGAAAAATACAAAGAGCATTGTTCAACAATATGAACAAGATTATGCAAATTTGTTTAAGGAAAATAAGAAAGCGAATATTGATCAATTTGTTCAATATGAGCAATCACGCTTAGAACCAGTATTAAAACAACGTCGTGAAATGTCTTTAAAGCAAGCTTATGTGCGTTATGGCATTTTGGATAAAAATAGAGATCAAAAATTAACCTTAAAAGAGTTTCAAGAAACAGGTGTAAAAACATTTGATGAATTTGATGAAAATAAAGACGGAATTGTGAATGCTGAGGATGCAAAACTTAATTCAGCAAATAAAGGTACGCATGATGGATTCCGTATAAAGCTTCCTATTTCAATGCCTATGGCAAGTAACGGAAATGAGTTTATTCAGCAATATGGAAAAGACAAAAACTATGTAACATTGGGTGATTATTTAACAGCTCGGGATCAACAATTTTTTGCAACAGATACATCTGGTGATTATGTTGTGACAGAACATGAATATGTAAATGAATTTATGCAACGTTTTGATAAAAATATAGAAACTGGAAAAACTCAAATGCAAGAACTTGCTGTACAACAATTCAAAGTCATTGCAAAAGGTAAACCAACGCTTGAAGCGAGCGATATTACAAAATTTGCAAAGCAAGTTAATCAATCAATTAGCAAATAAATATTTAGATAAAAACATCTTAGTTTTTAAATTCTGAGATGTTTTATTTTATTGTAGAAAAGGATTTAAAAATGAAAAAAGCATTATTAGCATTGGTCGTGAGCTTGGTATCTGTAAATAGTTTTTCCCATGCTCCATTTGTGGCACCAACTAATTTTATTGTTGCAGGTGGTCATACTGCTGTGTTTGCAGGTTTTGCAGAATTACCATTTGATTCTGAAGTGGCAATTCGAGGTTTTGAATTTAGCTTGTTTAATCCAAATGGAGAGAAAAAGGTATTACCTTTAACCAATACAAAAGCAGTTAGTGTTGCAGATGTGGAAACCTCACAAGAGGGTACATATCAAGTGATTGGTCAGCGTAAAGCAGATATTAAATATGCAAATTTAGATCAAAGATGGTTGCGTGTTTTAGACACGAAAGATACAAAGTTGAAGCCGTTGTCTGAACGTGATTTTATTTCAGAATTAGAAGTTAATGAAAAAACTCCACAAGTATCAGTTAAGCGTTTTGATGATGTAATTACTTATTTTTCAAAAGGGAAAAGCTCAAAGTTAGTTAAAAACTCTGATGCAAATTTAACCTTAGAATATTCAGTTCATCCAAATGAATTAAAGAAAAATCAGCCTTTAATGATTGATCTTGCTGTTAAGGGAAGAGTAGCTAAAAACTTTAATGTAGAAGTGGAAAAGCAACATATAAGTTTGGGCGAAAAAGATGTAGTGATGAAAACTATTTCAAATAATAAGGGTAAAGTTATTTTAAATTTCTCTGAAACTGGCGCTTATATAGTGACAGTTAGTTCGCCGGATACAGAAGAAAAAGTTAAACCAATAGCAGATGTTTATAGAACAATTATTAGCTTAAATGTAAGTGAATAATTGAATTAATTTTTATCTTATATTCATACTAAAAAACTCCCTGTTAAGGGAGTTTTTTATATAAGTAACATCTAAAAAATTAAAAGTAAATGTGGAATATGGTTTTTGTCAATTAGTAAAAATAAGTATTTATTATAATTAGATAAAAACATATTCTTTGCATTCATTTTAATATTTACAAAGAGTTTAATAATATGAAAAAGCTAATTTTAGCAGGGGTGGTAAGTTTAGTTTCAGCAGCTACATTGGCAGATCAACCTTTAACTATTCAAAATAGTGCGCCTGCAACGCTAGGTACATCACCAAATTATGTATCTAATGCATCAAATCAAGACCAAAATAAATTTTCAGTAAAATTAGGTTATGCAGGAAATAAAATCGATTCGAACGCATATGCACGTTTAAATGGTTTTGAAATTGGTGCTGCATACGATTTTAGTAATTTTGGTATTTGGGCAGAATACGAAAACCAAGAAGATGGTGATGCAGATTTTGATCAATTTGCGGCGGGTGTTCAGTATAAATTCTATAATCAAAACAATGTTTATGTACAAGGTGCAACAGGTTTAGGTTATGCAAATTTAAAGGTAACAGAAGTTGATGGAACAGATACTTATAAATTAGATGGTGATTATCTTTATATTCCTGTAACTGTTGAAACAGGTTATATGTTTACGCCTAACTTTGGTGCTTATGCGACATTAGGTTACAAATGGTCATTTAATCAAAACTTAAAAGCGTATGAAAACGGTGTGAAAGTTGCTGATGATAAATCAAGCACATCAGATTTACATGGCGTTTCTTATGGCTTTGGTGTTCGTTTCGCATTCTAATTTAGTACTTTGAAAAACCGCCTAAGTGGCGGTTTTTTAATTGAAAATATTATTGAATAATCCAACGTCTATTTACCGATTGACCTGCATTATTGTAATTAATGACTTTGGCATAATTACCAACAGCAGTTGCATTTTCAGGAATATCTTTCGTTACAACGCTTCCTGCACCAATTGTTGCATTATCACCAATTTTTACATGATCAATAATGCAGACATTTGGACCAATATAAACATTATCGCCAATAATAGCGGCTTGTTTTCCACCATTAGCACCAATGGTTGTAAATTGAGATAAATTTACATTGTTGCCAATAATTGTAGTTGGATTAACAACTAAAGGTCCGCCGTGCCCAATATATAAACCAAAACCAATTTTGGTATTACAGTGAATATCGATACTATATTTTTTCTTTTTATAATAAAAAATTGGATAAGCTAGTTTACCAATGATTGTTTTTGAACTTGCAATACGCAACCAAAAACTAAAATTAAAGCCTCTATTAAAGAAGTAATTTTTAATAAAAGATTTAAGTGATGTATTACCACAATATCGATAAAGGTCACTTAGAATATATTGCACAATCATTATGTTTTCCAAACAAGGGTAGGTAGCTTTAAATACCTAAGGAAAGTTTGCAGATTTTAAAACAAATATGGATAGAATTAAAAACAAAGTATTTAAAAGATAAGAAAATTATTTTTGTTTAAATCATAAGCATAATATTTTGAACTTATTCTAGAAAAACTCAATAGATATTTAGATGCGTTATCGTTTAGAAATGTTTTTCTATCTTGTTGTTTTTATTGTCTAGTTTTATATTTAAAGGACAGTAGGTCGTGTAGACACTACAAAGAAGTTGGACGGATCACTGACAGCTCATTGAGTTTAACTATTTAAACAAGAAATCAGCACTAGCCTTCCAACCAAGAGCTCGCAGAAATGCGAGCTTTTTTTATGATGGGGAATGTAATTTAATTTCTACGTCATATTTTGAAAATTCACGCATGATCTCTTGGAAAATATGATTTGCTTTTAAATCATTTAATGCTAAGGAAATTTCCTGTTGAGCTGCACCATCAAAACATTCAAGTTGCACAATATTCCACATATTTTGATTTTCTAATTGTTCTATGACCAATCTACGTGCTTGAAGCTCAGACACTGCTTGTCTTGGAATAACATTCGTCATTGCTAATTGAATATGATCCAGTTGGTTTTGTGGGCTTAAAAAAGTAAATACCCAATTTCCAACTTTGCTTAAATGCATTGGATTATCAAATTCATCAAATTCAAATGAATACAGCATAATACTTAAATCTAGACAAAGGATATGCTGAGTTATCTCTTAAACTACATAAAAGTGATATACAAATAAGGTCGTATTAAAAATAGAAATAAAACTTAATATGGATTGGTGATTTAATTATTTTTATAAAAATTAGTAAGATAGAAGTAAAGTGGAGGAGGCTTTACTTCTATGTTAATCATAATTATGAATGAGCTTACAGCTAAAAGCTCTAAATTATTTGTTAGTAATTTTTACAAGTGAATAATTAATTTGGCGTAAGTACAAATTAAGTTGATTTGGTTGGATTCTTGACTCTTGTAAATGTGTAATCCATTGAATACGGCATTGTTGCAACATATCGACATTTAAAGCATGTTCAACTTTTGTGATTAATGGTTTCGCAAGCAAGCCACAATATTGTTGTAAGCTTGTTTTCATGAGCTCTTTTACTTCTTCTAAACTTAATGCTACTTCGGCTTCAGTATTAAAAAAGATTTCATCAATTTCATTTGCTGTATTTTTAATTTCTATTGAATCGGTATGAGGTTCATTTATTATCGTGCTTTCATTCGAATGATTGATTTCTGTTTTTAAAACTTGTTCATTTTTATTATAAATTAAACCTTTTTCATATAAAAAATCTAAAATTTCAGGTTGAACTATACGTGTTTTTGTCTCGCTGTTTACCGCGGCTAAATCGAGTGTATCAATAAGTAATAAAAGTTGTCTTTGTCTTGCATTTAATGGAATTGAGCGGTCTTTTAGAACTTGTTGACCTAATTCTGTTTTTGAAAAATGTTGCATGCTTTAATTTATCCCCACATAAATTAAAGCATATGCTAATGAATGAAAATTACACTAATATGAAGGATTTGTTAAACATTATAATGTTGTTATTGCATTATTTTCTAAAGCCTTACGAAGATATGGATCTAAGTCATCTTGACGCATCAACCATTGAATATAGTCGGCTGGCAATTCAGAAATTTGAGTACCACGATGTTTACCAAAATTAATTGTTCTTGGAATTCGAGCATCTTCAGAAATTTCAAATAACTCTTCCATGCTATTAATTTTTAATTGATGAACAACATGCATTAAAATATTTGCAGTTAAAATAATGTCCATATCTGCACGATGCGCTTTTTTAATCATATCGCGGGCTTTTTCGCTGCCTTTGGTAATCATATAAATAAGTGCAGAAATGTTGTGTGCTTCAGCATCTGGCCAAACTTTACGCGCAAGAGCAAGCGTACAAATTGCTTTAATATTCGAGCTATTTACACCACATTTTTCAAGCGCACGAATGTCATAATCAATATTGTGGCCAATAATATAAGTTGTTTCTGCAGGTAATTTGAACGTAGTGTAATGTGGTTGATTCACCAAGTCGGATTCTAAAATATGATGAACCGCCATTGCGGCAAAAGAAATAGGTTCATCTACAGAATAAAGCTGATCAAATAATTTCGATTTATCTAAAGTTAATTTGCCATTTTCAATGTGAATTGGCGCATATGCAATTTCAATAGGTTGACCATTTAATGTGTGCGTTTCTGTATCTAGGATAATGGCTTGCATATCGCATTCCAAAAGAATTAGTAATTCTGTTGAATTTAACATTATCGTTTAATGGGTGACAATTAAATGCAAAGATATAGAAACGAAAATCTACTTATATTTAGAAATAATGTTTTGATAGTCTATTTTTAATTCTGAACTAGAAATTAAGCCTTTATATAAATGTAAGGGAATACCATCTTCACAATCGACTAATTTAATGGCTTGAGTGCCATCTCTATATTCAAAAATAGCGCAGGGCATTTTATCTTTGTCTAAAACAATAAATCTTTTTTGTTTAATGGCGATGTCAAAATCTATAAATGTTTGTTTGAGTAATCTTAAAAATACACTTTCATTTGCACTTAAAAGATTTAGTTCACGAATTCTGTCGCTATCAGTTTGATGGTAACTTTTGAGTTGTAATTTTTGTTGATGAGTCATTGGTCGGTAATATGAACGATGATTTTGTTTGGGTTGAGATTTATTTAAACGTGCCTTAATGCAAAAGCCCAATATAAATCCAAGTGTTAACAAAACAAGTTCATACATGATTTTTTTCTATAACGCTAAAAACTTGAATATAACTTATGAAAACAAGGACTTCAATTTTATGTTTGATCGAATGGTCTAAACTTGATTTTTGCCTCAAATTTCAAATTGATTAATAAATATCTAAACAGAATAAAGAGGGGGAGAAGAGTTGTTCATTATGATGATTTTTGGAAAAATTATACTTTGATGATTTAAATCAATATTTCAAAACTTCAATATCATTTCAATAAGTTGTTTTTACTAAAAAAAGAGTTTTTTTTGAAAACATGCATAAATTTTATGTAAAAGTGAGCAAACTTCATTCTCTAAATTTATAAACTTCATGTTACACTATGCGCCAATCTTAGCACGGCTTAAAAGCCCTAATTTAATAGGACCTCGCTAATGTTTGCCAATATCTCAGTTGCTGAATTTGATCCAGAAATCGCGAAAGCTATTACTCAAGAAGATGCTCGCCAAGAAGCGCACATCGAGTTAATTGCTTCAGAAAACTATTGCTCACCAGCAGTAATGGAAGCTCAAGGATCAAAACTTACTAACAAATATGCAGAAGGCTACCCAGGCAAACGCTACTATGGCGGTTGTGAATACGTAGACGTAATCGAACAATTGGCAATTGACCGTGCTAAAGAACTCTTTGGTGCAGACTACGCTAACGTTCAACCACATGCTGGTTCTCAAGCGAACTCGGCTGTTTACTTAGCACTTCTTAACCCAGGCGATACAGTTTTGGGTATGAGCCTTGCTCACGGTGGTCACTTGACTCACGGTGCAAAAGTAAGCTTCTCTGGTAAAACTTACAACGCTATTCAATACGGTTTAAACCCAGAAACTGGTGAAATCGATTACGAAGAAGTTGAACGTTTAGCTGTAGAACACAAGCCACGTATGATCGTTGCTGGTTTCTCTGCGTACAGCCAAATTGTAGATTGGCAGCGTTTCCGTGATATCGCGGACAAAGTTGGCGCTTACCTATTTGTAGATATGGCTCACGTTGCTGGTTTAGTTGCTGCTGGCGTTTACCCAAGCCCAGTTCAAATTGCTGACGTAACAACAACTACGACTCACAAAACACTTCGTGGTCCACGTTCTGGTTTAATCCTTGCAAAAGCAAATGAAGAAATCGAGAAAAAATTACAGTCTGCTGTATTCCCAGGTAACCAAGGCGGTCCATTAGTACACGCTGTTGCTGCTAAAGCTATTTGCTTTAAAGAAGCTATGGCTCCTGAATACAAAGCTTACCAACAACAAGTTGTTATTAATGCTCAAGCAATGGCTGAAGTATTAATTGCACGTGGTTACGAAGTTGTTTCTGGTGGTACTAAAAACCATTTATTCCTATTGTCTTTAATTAAACAAGACATTACAGGTAAAGAAGCTGATGCTTGGTTAGGTGCTGCTCACATTACTGTGAACAAAAACTCTGTACCAAACGATCCACGTTCTCCGTTTGTTACTTCTGGTATCCGTATTGGTACACCTGCTGTGACAACTCGTGGTTTTGGTGAAGCAGAAGTACGTGACCTTGCAGGTTGGATCGCTGACATCTTAGATGCGAAAGGCGACGAAGCTGTTATTAACGCTGTTAAAGCGAAAGTTGAAACTGTTTGCGCTAAATTCCCTGTTTACGCTAAATAAGTTCTACTTGAGAAAAGCCCCCTCAAGGGGGCTTTTTTTATAGCTATTAAAAATGAAAAGTTAACTAATCTTTTTTATTTCTGTTATAAAAGAATGAGAAATAAAAATAATTTTATTGGCTGTGCAAACTAAGCTTTATAAAAGTATAGGAACAAATTTAATGTCAAAACCAAATATTATTCTTTCAGAACAAGATTTGCATCGTTTAGAAACAATGCTTGAGCATCAGACAGTATTAACTCCAACTATGAAACATTTGGAAGATGAATTGGCACGTGCAGAAGTTGTTGCACCTAATGATGTACCGACAAATGTTGTAAGTATGAATGCGAAGGTACTTATTACACTTGCTCCATCTAAAGAATCTACGGAAGTAACTTTGGTTTACCCACATGACTTTAAAGGTGAAAAGGGGCAAGTGAATGTTGTTGCACCTGTAGGCGCTGCAATTTTAGGATTATCTGAAGGGCAAGAAATTGAATGGCCTCAACCAGATGGTCATATTATGAAAGTGAAAATTGAGAAAGTGCTTTATCAACCAGAGCGTGAAGGTAATTACTTATAATTCATGTGTTGTTGAAACTAATTAGCCATGAATGTTCATGGCTTTTTTATGTGAATGATTTATGTAATAAAACTATGAAGTTAAATAGACTTTTTAATTGCAAAACTTCAACAAAATCATAAGATAGATTCAGTACTATAAAATAATGTATTTATGAGCATTTTAAATAATGTCACAAATTGAGCATCTTGTTCCGTTAAAGGAAATTATCATTGATCGAAACGAAGTGTTATCGATTAAACGCGATGATTTAGTGCCATTATTAAATGATCAATATAAGTTAAATCATTATGCAGACTCGATTATTCAAGCACAGGCTTTATTATTAGATGGTGTAGATCCTTATTTAACTTTGAAATTAAGCCAAACAATTGAACAGTTAATTCAAGCGTTAGCCAAGTCTCAAAAATATTTGAAAAAGCGTAAATTTAATAAAGTACAAAAATGGCTAGGAATAGATATTGAATATGGTTCAAGCCAAATTGAGTACTATAAAAACTTAAATGAATTGTTAGATCGAGCAGATGATTTAAGCCAAAAATTGCAAATTGAAATCCAAAAATCACAGGCGCGTTTTAAGCAGCTTATTAGTTTACGTTCGAAAATGTTTCAATATATTGTGTCTGCGGAAGAGTTTCTTTTGGAATATCCAAGTTTTGTGAAAGACATTCATCCTTTAGATCAATTTTCTGAAAGATTATCCAAGAAAATTAATACCTTGTATACACTGCAAGCCAGTAATGATATTGCAATTACACAAATGCAATTATCACAACAACTTTCATTTGGCTTGTTAGATCGTTTTAAAGAAGCGCAACAAGTTTTAATTCCTGCATGGCAATATCATGTTAAACAGAGTCGACAAAGTAATTCGACAGTAGAGCTTGAAAAGCTTGATAATAGTCGTGAAACTTTGATTAGAAATTTAAAAAAATCACTAGAGAAGCCCTCTAATTCATAAGCTTATAGGTGAAATATGACAAATTCTGAAAATCATGTTGTTGTAGAAACTTCGATTGAACAAGTAGAGCAAAAGTTTCAGCAATTGAATTTGCAAGAAATTGGCTTACAAGCATCAGATTTTAATGAAGTGCTTGTTGCACAAAAAGAGCTTTCAGATTTAAGTCATAATTCTGTTGCTGAATACGGAAAAAATATCGCGAGTAAAACATCAACTTATACAGATGAATTGTTGAGCCTTGTTCAAAATAAAGACTTAGATGAAACAGGGCAAAAGTTGAATCAAGTAGTACAAGTTGCACAGCAATTAAATACATCGAGTATTTTAAATAAGTCTAAGGATTCTGGTTTTTTATCCAATATTTTTAATAAATTAAAAGGTGCTAAGCAAAATTTTGATCACCAATTTAATAATACTAAAGAGCAAATTGATGTTTTGGTGAAAGAGATTGAAAACTCACAAAATGGCTTAAAAGCACGTGTAAGCACTTTAGATAAAATGTTTGAAGGTGTGCAAGATGAATATAAACAGCTTGGTATTTATATAGCTGCTGGAAAATTAAAAGAGCAAGAGCTTCAACAGGAAATTGCTGTTTTAACCAATCAAACTCCAGACCAAACCACCACACAAAAGATCTACGATTTGAATCATATTGCGAATAACTTAGAAAAGCGTGTGAGTGATTTAAAAGTTTTACAACAATCTGCAATGCAAACTTTGCCGATGATTCGTATTATTCAGTCGAACAATTTAATGTTAGTCGATAAGTTTTATGCCATAAAAAATATTACTTTGCCTGCTTGGAAAAACCAAATAAGTTTGGCTATTTCTTTACAAGAGCAAAAAAATAGCGTTCAACTGGCAAATACAATTGATGATGCAACCAATGATTTGTTAAAGCGCAATGCAGATTTATTGCATCAAAACTCGGTAGATACAGCAAAAGCGAATCAACGTTCAGTGATAGATATTGAAACACTTGAACACGTGCAAAATACCCTCATTAAAACGGTTAATGATGTGATTCAAATTCAGAAGGAAGGTGTAAAAAAACGTGAAGAAGCAAGTGATCGTTTACGTACTTTGCAGAATAATTTGAATCAATTGGTTCTTGAGTCTAGTTCGAGTGAATCTAGAAAATCTTAAAATTCGCTGCTTAAAATTTTCGTTAAAGCTAAGTTTTAGTACAGAAATTTTATAGATTAAGTTAGATATCTTTCATCATTCTTGGCACTTATTTATCTATTTCTTATATAAAAAAGTAAGTTGATTACGGATCTTTTTCACTTTAGGAGTTTAATTTGTCTCCCTTAGATGAATATACATTAAGTCAGCAACAAATTGAGCAAGGTGTTGTTGTACTTAAAAAAAGACACAGAAATTTGATGTTATTAGCAATGACAACATCAACTGTTTTTGTCGCATCTGTTTTATCTATATTTATTCAACATGATCTTATTTACAGCTTTTTCGGTTTATCTACTGAAGTAAAACAACTTCATATTGTTCCAAGTTTAAATGTAAATGTTGATCAACCTGCAGATTATTTTTTAAGTCTTTTATCTTGGTTTGGCTGGTTTATATTAAAGATATTTGTCTCGTTTATAGGAGCATTTTTTGTTATTCATTTTTTAAAGAAAATTAAATATTTTTATATTCGTTTTCAATCTTTTGTACTGAAGTTTGTAGGATGGCTTATTGCATTTATTTTGCTTTGGTCTAGCTTAACTTATGTTCAATACGATGGTGGCGATAAAAAAGCCCATGCGATTGAAAAATTAGTGAAATATGAAAGTAATATTCAAGAAAGCGAGATTGCACAATATTTGAAAAATAATGATGTTGCGAAGCCAATTCAAGATTACTTGTTAGCTCAAACAGCTTTATTGCATAAGCCTGCTGATAAGGCGTTGGCAATGGTATTTACTCAGAGATTAGTAAATGCAGAAAAAAATGATGTCAAATTTTTAGAATACGGTTTTCAGCCTGAACAAATTTGGATTTTGCAAAATCAACTTTATGGAAAAAGCATTACTTTGTTTGCGAAAAATGTTGATAAGCAAGCAACTCAGGCAGAATTAATTTCTAAATATGCACAAATTCTGATTTATGCTGTTATCGTACTTTCATTTATAGTGAGTTTGTTTTTGTTTGTTTTGGCATCCAACTTGAAAAAAAGAGCCATAAGAATTGAACAACGAATATTCTAAAAAAAGCCCCTTTCGGGGCATTTTATTAACTTGATTTCAGCAAGTTTTGTAAGTCACAGAAAGATCCATTATGTTCATAAATTTCACCATCCACCAAATAGTAGGGTGTAGGATGAGTCGGTAAAGACATAATACGCTTATGTATATCCTCAAGTTGTTGCGTAGTATCTTTTATTTTTATATTTCTCATAATTTTAGTGGAGTCTAAACCAACTCCTTCAATAATTTCATTCATAATTTTAGGATTCGAAATATCTGATCCTTTAGTAAATATGGCGTGAAATATTGCTTGCGTAAGGGATAATTGATCGAAGCGATGATCTACAGCCAAAATTGCTTGATGAGCAAGCGTGCTATTTGGCATATGTTTCATATGATCTAGGTCAATCACTAAATCTTGTTCATATGCAGCAAACTTCACTTGATCAAGCTTCTTATACGCTGCTTCTGTCCCATATTTATCTTTCAAATATTGAAGAATGTCTAAGCTGTCATTTGAAATTTCAGGCACCATTTTTACAGGTACTAATTCAACATGATGAATATTGGGTTCATCCCAAGTTTTTTTAAGCTGTTGAAATGCGATATAACTAAAAGGGTAGACCACATCAAATACAAATTCAATTTTCATAATAGCTATCCTTTAAATTACGATTACAAGTTTGCCAGATACATGACCTGTTTCACTTTTTATGTGTGCAGCTGCAATATCATTAAAGTCATAAACCTGATCAATTATTGGTTTAATTTTTCTGGCTGAAATAAGTTGATTGACTACTTCAAAAGGGTTGCCTTGCACACCACGCATAAAGTGAAATTCCTTATTTAGAGCTGGGCTAAATTGGGCACTTTCATCTGAAACAAGTGAAACGAGCGTGCCATTTTCCTTAAGTAAATCCCAAGAATCGATTTGAGTTTGACCGCCAACAACACTATCTAAAATAAGGTCAAAGTCTTTTTCTAATGTGGTAATAGATGTTGCACGATAATCAATGATTTCATCTGCACCTAATTGCTTTGCTAAATGAATATTAGATGTGGAAACAGTTGTTGTTACATGAGCGCCAAAGTATTTTGCAATTTGAATGGCTGCTGTACCAACACCTCCAGCACCAGCATGAATCAGTACTTTCTGATTTTTTTGAATATTTCCCATAGTTTTGAGTGCTGAATAAGCAACTTGAGAGCCACTTGGTAAGCTTGCAGCTTCAGCAAAGTTTAAAAATGCAGGAATAATTTGAGTTTTATCAGCATCCATACTTACATATTCTGCATACGCATGTTGTGTGCGTCCATAAACGTTATCACCAACTTTAATATGCTTAACATCATCGGAAACTTTCATGACAATGCCTGACACCTCTGAACCTAAAATAAAGGGTAGTGGTAGAGGAATAAAAGCTTTAATTGCTCCGCTACGTAATTTCCAATCTATAGGGTTAATACTAAAGGCTTTAACTTGAACAAGAATTTGTCCTGCATTAATCGTAGGTATTTTCACGTCTTTTATTTCTAATACATTTGCTTTGCCATACTGACTAAATTGAATAGCTTTCATATTTTAAAGTTCATTAAATTATTTGAAATTACTTTAGCGCGAGAGTTTCTTTGAATACAGGCTGCTAAGTGCAAAGGACTGTTGCAAAAATGAAGTTATTATACTGATTTGCAAAAACGATTATGTTTATAAAAACAAACTGTTTCCTCAATTTAATGGTTTGTTCTATGATTCTCTCATCAAATAAACATTTACTCCTTTGGAGACGTTAGCAATGTTAGATCAAAATACTTCAGCTCAATTAAAAACACTTCTTGAACGCCTTGAAAGCCCAATTGAAATTGTAGCAACTTTAAATGGTTCTGATAAATCAGACAAAATTAAAGAGCTTGTTTCAGAAATTGCAGAGCTTTCTAATTTAGTCACTGCTCGTTTTGACGGTACTAACTCTCGTGCGCCAAGTTTTGGTATTGCAAAAGTAGGTGAACAACCACGTGTAAACTTCGCAGGTTTACCAATGGGTCATGAGTTCACATCTTTGATTTTGGCATTGTTACAAGTTTCAGGTTATGCACCAAAAGTATCTGATGAAGTTCTTGCTCAAATTAAAGGCTTAGGCATTAAAGCTGACTTCGACGTATTCGTATCTTTAAGCTGCCATAACTGCCCTGACGTTGTTCAAGCATTGAACTTAATTGCCATTAACAACCCAGGCACAACAGCAACCATGATTGATGGTGCATTCTTCCAAGAAGAAGTTGAAGAACGCAAAATCATGGCTGTTCCAATGTTATTCCAAAATGGTGAACACATTGGTCAAGGTCGTATGACACTTGAAGAAATCATTGCAAAACTTGATACAAACTCTGCTGCAAAAGATGCTGAGAAATTAAATGCTAAAGAAGCGTTTGATGTACTAGTTATTGGTGGTGGACCTGCGGGTAATACATCTGCTATCTATGCAGCACGTAAAGGGATTAAAACAGGTATCGTAGCTGAACGCATGGGCGGTCAGGTGATGGATACAATGGATATTGAGAACTTTACCTCTATCCAAAAAACACAAGGTCCTAAGTTTGCTGCTGAAATGGAAGCACACGTTCGTGAGTACGGTGTAGACATTATGAATTTGCAACGTGTATCTGACATTAAAGGTGCAGATGCAACAGCAAATGGGCTTGTTGAAGTGACTTTAGAAAATGGTGCAAAACTAGAATCTAAAACTGTCATCCTTTCAACAGGTGCGCGTTGGAGAGAAATGAACGTTCCAGGTGAGCAAGAATACCGTACACGCGGTGTTGCATACTGCCCACACTGTGATGGTCCATTGTTTAAAGGCAAGCGTGTTGCAGTGATCGGTGGTGGTAACTCTGGTGTAGAAGCAGCAATTGACCTTGCAGGTATTGTTGAGCATGTAACGCTTGTTGAGTTTGATACAAAACTTCGTGCTGACCAAGTACTTCAAGACAAATTGAACAGCTTGCCAAACACAACTGTAATTAAAAATGCGTTATCTACTGAAGTTGTTGGTGATGGTTCACAAGTGACTGCACTTAAATACAAAGACCGTGCAACTGATGTTGAACACACTGTCGAACTTGCAGGAATTTTTGTACAAATTGGTTTATTACCAAATACAGATTTCTTAAAAGAAACAGATGTTGAACTTTCAAACCGCGGTGAGATTGTAATTAACGAGCGTAATGAAACCAATGTAAAAGGTGTATTTGCCGCGGGTGACTGTACAACAGTTCCTTACAAGCAAATCATTATTGCAACTGGTGAAGGTGCTAAAGCTTCGCTATCTGCTTTCGATTACATTATTCGTAGCGGTAGTTAAGTCTAAATTGAAAGAGGTGAAAGCGTCCCCAAACACTTTCACCTCTAAACTGATACATATATTGTTCTTTTTGGGAACTTTGGATGCTAACACCAAAGTTCCCTTTTTTTATTTTAAGTTAAAAATTCAAGGTGTCCCCAAGCACCTTGAATTTATCCCTTAATATCGTTTTATTATTGTTGTTTTTTTCTTTTCCCCCTGGTTGTAATTTCTTAATTAGCAATATATGTGCCATTTCATCGTTTATTGTGTGCTGAATAAATTCAGCGCTTTAAACTTTGTTTCTAGCTGTTCTTGAGTTTCTATATGTTCAGGATGCGGAATAATGCATTCAATAGGACATACAGAAACACAAGTTTGATGATCATAAAAACCAACACATTCAGTGCAACGATCTACATCAATTTCATAGACCTTTGAACCTTCATAAATTGCATCATTTGGACATTCGGGTAAGCACATGTCGCAGTTAATGCATTTGTCAGTAATGAGCAATGCCATTTTAAAATCCTAAACCGCTTGGTAAGCCAAAGACGACGCTGAAATATCAGCAGTAGAGTTTGGTAAGTTGCGAATAAGTAAAGCAAAGTTCATATCTACATCAGCAGGAACAGGAATATCTACGATATGACCTGAACCTTTTGCATCTTCAATAAGATTACCTTTTTTATCTTTAATTTCTGTTAAAGTGAATGTGATATTTCCAGAAGTTGTCATAAGCTCTAATGAGTCACCAACAACAAAGCGATTTTTCACATCAATTTTAATGTAGTCACCGTTACGTTCTAAAACTTCACCACAGAAAATTTGATGATCGAAAACTGAAGAACCTGTTTCATAGTTTTGATATTCACTATGTACATGACGACGCAAGAAACCTTCGGTATAACCACGGTTTGCTAAGCCTTCAAGTTGAGTCATGAGAGCAGGGTCGAATTTTTTGCCTTGTAGGGCATCATCAATCGCTTTGCGATAAATTTGTGCAGTACGTGCACAATAGAAGTACGATTTTGTACGACCTTCAATTTTTAATGAGTGAATACCCATTTTCGTTAAGCGGTCTACATGCTGAACTGCGCGTAAATCTTTTGAGTTCATGAAGTAAGTGCCGTGTTCATCTTCTTCTGCGGCAAACATATCTTCTTCATTGCGCTGTAAAAGTACAGGTTCATTAAATTGGTTTTGTTCAAGCATATGTTGTTCGTCAGCATCGACTTGTGAACCTGAACAACCACAACCAGAGTTTTCATCTAATTGTTTTACAGGAATTACATCGCCTGTTTCATCCTCGACAGCATCGTGAATTTGATATTCCCAACGACATGCATTTGTACATGCACCTTGGTTTGCATCACGCTTATTCATGTAACCTGAAAGTAGGCAACGACCTGAATACGCCATACATAATGCGCCATGTACAAAAACTTCAATTTCCATATCTGGTACATTATTTTTAATTTCTTCAATTTCATCTATAGATAATTCACGTGACAAAATCACACGTGTTAAACCCATATTTTTCCAAAATTTTACTGTTGCCCAGTTTACAGCATTGGCTTGAACAGAAAGATGAATATCAATATTTGGGAAGTTTTCACGCACCATCATAATCAGACCAGGGTCAGACATAATGAGTGCATCTGGGTTCATTGCAATAACAGGTTCTAAGTCACGAATGAAGTTTTTTAATTTTGAATTATGCGGTTGAATGTTTACAACAACATAGAATTTTTTGCCTAGTTCATGTGCTTCTTTAATACCAATGGCTAAATTGTCATGATCAAAAGCATTATTTCGAACACGTAAACTGTAACGAGGTTGTCCTGCATAAACCGCATCTGCACCATATGCAAAAGCGTAACGCATATTTTTAAGTGAACCAGCAGGAGAAAGTAATTCAGTAACGTGGGAAATGGTCATGTCTAAATAGGCATAAAAAATATATGGCTTAATTGTAAGAACTAAAAAAAAAGATTCAACCTAGTAAATTGGTCAACTTTTTAAGAAGATTTTGCCTCAAGTTGCTTTAAAATTTGACAATCATCAATACGAGAATCTGTATTACAGGTAGAGCGAAGCTCAACAAGTTGAGTTTGGAACTTTTTCAATTCATTAATTTTATCAGTAACTTGTTGTATGTGATCGTCAATAAGTTGATTCACAGCACTACAGCTTTGTGCAGGATTTTGCTCAAGTTCTAATAAGTGTGTAATTTCATTTAATGAGATTTCTAGCGCACGGCAACGTTTAATAAATATTAATTTATTGAGTGTTTTTTCATCATAATAGCGATAGTTATTTGAACCGCGAAAAGTTGGCTGTAATAAATTCTTCTTTTCGTAAAAGCGAATAGTGTCTGTGCTTAAGCCTGTTTTTAAAGATAAGTCTTTAATGAGGTAATTTTTTTGTATTTTCATGCTTGACCTTGGAGTTACTCCATAGTTTTCAATAAGCATAATATAAATTGAATGATAAGTTCATAGAGGTTATGTAAATGGCATGTTCTTGTAGTAGTGCGCCCGCACCACAAAAGCCAAATAGCAAATTTCGTACAGCTTTATGGATTGCTTTAATTATTAATGCTGCCATGTTTATTGTTGAATTAGTGGGTGGTGCTTATGCACATTCATCTTCACTTTGGGCAGATTCATTAGACTTCTTTGGTGATGCAGTTAACTATGGTGTTTCGCTTGCGGTATTAAGTGCAAGTTTATATTGGCGCGCAACAGTAGCTTTAGCAAAAGGTATTGTAATGGCAACCTTTGGCTTTGTTGTAATTGGCAAAGTTATTTATGCCTATGTGCAGGGAATTCCACCTGAAGCAATTACCATGGGTGCAATTGGTATTCTTGCCTTAATTGCCAATGTCATTTCAGCAGCAGTTCTATATGCGTTTAGAGATGGAGATTCGAATATGCAATCGGTTTGGTTGTGTAGTCGTAACGATGCAATTGGTAATGTTGCGGTAATTTTGGCGGCTGTTGGTGTGTTTGGTACAGGAAGTATGTTACCAGATTTAATTGTGGCAATGATTATGGCTGGACTTGGTTTAGTTGCAGGTTATCAAGTGATTAAACGTGCTCGATTAGAACGTCAGCAAAATAAAATTGTAGATGTTTGTTCAAATTGAAAATGATTCAAAATAAAAAACCGAGCTAAGATGCTCGGTTTTTTAATTATAAAACGGTAGGTGGAAGATAAATCGTAAATTCATTTATAGGTTCAATTAATACGCTATAAGGTTTAAGTTGATCTTCAAAACTGACCAATCCCATACGTTCCAATAATTCAAATTTTGCATGCACAAGTTTCGCAGGTTTAGGCTTTAAACGATCATGCCAAACTCTATAAGTGCCTAACTTTCCATCTAAGCGATAGTAAAAACCAGCAAGAGGATGAGTTAAAAAAACTTGATAAGTTTCTTGATTGGGAAAGCCTTCAAATTGCCATGAATCTGTTTCTGATTGTTCTAAGTGAACTTCAGATGCAGCCCAATCGCTTAAAGTTTTCATTTTATATTGTGAGTAAAAGCCTTCTTTATTTTGAATGCAATCGAAGTTAATAGATGCTTTGTGCCAAGGTAATTGCCATATATGACGTGGGACAGCAACTGTCCATGAATCTAACGTTGTACCAAGAAACCAAACACAACGCTCTTGAGTTGTTTGATCTATCACATAAACACGATAGTTGGTTTGCCCCATAGTAAAATTTGGAAAAGGATAAACTGCCGAAGTAAAGTCTATATCTATAAACGGTACAACAGACATGAGTGCACAAGTTTTACCTTGATATTCAATCGTATCTAATTTAAAGCGTTTAGGAATAATATTTTCAAAACGAATAGGGTCAATTGCATAGGTAATTAAAGCAAAATGTTGAAGGCTACATTTCACATCTATGCCTTTAGGTTTTGGACGTGGGTGTAAATAATGCTCAAAACTAAGATTTGGAAATGTCATAAAGTTTTATATTCGTTCTATTTGTGCATTTTCTATTCTATGTAAAAACAGAAATATCGTCCAATAAAAAACCGAAGCTTAAGCTTCGGTTTTTAGATTCTAAAGAATCTTATTTTTCAACGAATGCACGTTCAATTACGTAATCGCCTAAAACACCCATTTTCGGTGATTCTTTAAGACCATGTTGGTCAAGAAGTGCAGCAACATCGTCAAGGAATGCAGGGCTACCGCAAAGCATTGCACGGTCAGTTTCAGGGTTGAAACGTGGTAAACCAATTTTCTCGAACAAGTCGCCAGTTTCAATAGCTGTAGTTACACGGCCTTGAGTGTGGAAATCTTCACGAGTAACGGTTGGGTAGTACACTAATTTTTCTTTAGCGCCTAACTCACCAAAAAATTCATGGTTTGGAATTTCGTTTTCAATTAAGTCTTGGTAAGCCAATTCTGAAACATAACGAGTACCATGAACGACGATAATTTTTTCAAAACGTTCGTAAGTTTCAGGGTCACGAATTGTAGAAAGGAACGGTGCAAGACCGGTACCAGAAGAAAGAAGGTACAAGTTTTTACCAGGGTTTAAATCGTCAAGAACTAAAGTACCTGTAGGTTTTTTAGAAACTAAGATTTCATCGCCCACTTTAACTTTTTGTAAAATAGAAGTTAAAGGACCATCTGGCACTTTAATAGAGAAGAATTCTAGTTCTTCTTCATAGTTGGCACTAGCAATAGAATAAGCACGCATTAAAGGCTTGCCATTTACTTCAAGACCAATCATGACAAATTGTCCGTTTTTAAAACGAAGTGCGACATCACGAGTCGTTTTAAAAGAGAATAAAGTGTCATTCCAGTGGTGGACGTGAGTAATCTTTTCGACGTTGAAAGCAGCCATTAAAGGTCTCAATAATTATCAAATTAGAACAGCTTGCTATTCTAATCTAAAATGATTCTCGATAAACTGAATATATTTAATTGAGCTTATCAGAAAAAGTGATTATGACCGATCTTAAAATGCCAATTATTGGTTATATGAAGTCTCCCTACACAGAAAAATTTGGTATTCCACGTCAGCCAAACTTGGTAAAAATTGAATCTTATATAGAAATGATTGCGCCTTATAATGATTTATTGGCATTTGAAGGTATAGAAGATTTTAGTCATCTTTGGCTGATTTGGCAGTTTCATGATAATAAAAATCAACAAGATAGCGATAAGTTTAGATCACAGGTACGTCCACCACGTTTAGGTGGAAATAAAAAAATTGGCGTGTTCGCAACACGAAGTATGTATAGACCATCTCCTATGGGCTTATCTGTAGTAAAGCTAAATAAAGTTGAAAAAGTAGGGAAGTTTGTTCGTGTATATGTGACAGGAAGTGATTTATTAAATGAGACACCTATTTTAGATATTAAGCCTTATATTCAATATTCAGATGCAGTTTTAGATGCAAAAAGTGGTTATGCGCAAGATGAACCTATTCGAAAGCAGGTTATTTGGAATGATGATGCTCAAATCCAACAACAAAATTTACTTAAGAAAAATAAAATTACATCGCAATTAATTGATGAATTAGAACAGGTTCTAAGTTTAGACCCAAGACCTGCTTATCAAGATGATGTAGAACGCATTTATAAAATGAAATTTGCAGAATTTGATGTGCAATTTAAGGTGATTGAAAACGCAATTTATATTTTAGAACTGTGAACTAATATACATAAAAAGTCCTTGAATATTCTGTTTTTATTGTATTAATTGCTATTCTAAATAAAACAATCTAAATTTTATACATGACAATAATTAATAAAATTACGGACTTACTCATGTATAAAAAAATTATATTAAGTTTTACCTTAGGGGCGATATTTCCATATATCGCGCATGCAAATGTGAATAGTGAAAATATTATTGAAGTTGGTGAATCATGTGATACACAATCTATTGTAGATGCAATTCGTTGTGGTCAAGTCACAGGCAAATTTCATACCTTATATTATTCAACGCATAATGCTTATTTTGTGGAGGATTTGAATCAAGATACTGTGACAGCAGGAGGATATCTAAAATTTGAAACTGCGCCATTTTATGGATTCACTGCGGGAATAAGTTATGCAGGTCAGCGCCGTTTGGACGATCGACATTCTGATAACGATGAAGTGACCGAGCTAAAAAATAATAAAGATGGTTTAGCTGAAGCGTATATAAATTGGAATAAAGATGCTTTGAAAATAAAAGTTGGTCAGCAACATTTGGATGTACCATTTTTAGGGAATTATGACTGGCGTATTATGCCGCCACTATTTCGTGCCGTAGATATTCAATATGGTTCACAAAATGATTATGTACGATTTACGGGTGCAGATCGTTTTAAAAGTTATGCGGATGATCAATTTACAAAAACTTCAAGATATTCAAATGTTGAAACAGATGGTGTGTGGTCTATCGGTGTTGCCAAAAGTTTTGATGTCGGTACAAATAAATTAAATGCTCAAATGTGGTACCAAAATTACGATGATTATAATTACCTTACTTATTTTGAAAGTCATTTAAAATTAAATGAACAGCGTTTTACTCCAAGTTTAGGCGTACAAATTATGTATGCTAAAGGTGATGGTCAAGCCCTAAAACAAGCATCATATCTGGTAGAAAATCATAAGGTCGATCATCAAGGAGTTGGTGCACTTCTTAGCTTAAATCCTAAAGAAAATATCACCGTCAAAGCGGGTTATAATTACATTAAAGAAAACAAAGATAGTTATATGAATGGTGCATTATTTACGCCTTATATGATTTATACATCTTCGGGTCCATATTTTGCACAACCATTTTTTACAAGTACTCAAGACTTAGGTTCAGGGCATGCGTATATGGTTTCTATTGAGGGTTCTTTAAATGAACAAACATATATTGGCGTAAATTATTCATTTATGGATTTAAAAGAATCATCAGATGTGAAGTCATTGAATCAATCTGAATACGTGATTTATGGTTTTTATAATTTCAAAGGAGCAATGAAGGGGTGGAGTTTGGCTAATTTCTTTGGTGTTGTTACATCACCAAGAGAAGATAAGGTGTTTTTGCAAAACAGATTTGGAGTTAAGTATATTTTTTAACAAAATAAAAAGTTAAAAGAAAAATACCGGTAGAAGCTTATTAAACACTTTTAATAATTTGTTATAGTGATATCAGTTTTGGGGAAAACGCTATGACATTTAACTTTGAAATTGATACGACTTGGTGTTTAGAACAATTATTAAAAGATGGACGTATTACAGAACGTGATCGAGGTTTAATTCAAACTACACATCGCCAAAGAGATCAATTGAAATGGCATGCTTTACAATGGATTGCGAATTTTAATTTAATAGATCAAGCACATCCGCAATCTACTTTAACGCTGAATCGTTTATGTCAGTGGCTGTCTGAAAAATCTAAATTACCTTTTTATATTATTGATCCGCTCAAAGCAGATGTAACTGCTTTAACAGGCGTAATGTCACAAGAGTTTGCATTACGTAACCGTATTTTGGCTGTGGAAATTACCCCAACTGAAGTTCTTATTGCAACCGATCAACCTTTTCAAAAAGAATGGATTGCCAATTTAGAAAGCAGTTTATCGCCAAAGCAAATTAAGCGTGTGTTGTTAAATCCAGAACAATTACAACGTTATATTATTGAATATTATCAAGTTAGTCGTGCTGTTACAGGTTCGCAGAAATCTTCAGCTTATGAGCGTGATAACAAAGGTGTAGAAGCTCTTTTACAGTTGGGTGATACGCAAACGCCAGATGCAAATGATCAACACATCGTAAAATTGGTCGATTGGGTTTTACAGTTTGCTTTTGAACAAGGCGCGAGTGATATTCACTTGGAGCCACGAAAAGGCGAAGGGAAAATACGTTTTCGTATAGATGGTGTGTTGCATACCGTTTATAACATGCCTGCAAATACGCTTATGGCGGTTATTTCACGAATTAAAATTTTGGGTCGAATGAATGTTGCTGAAAAGCGTAAACCGCAGGATGGACGCTTAAAAACACGTACGCCAAAAGGGCAAGAAACTGAATTGCGTTTAGCAACATTGCCTACCGCATTTGGTGAAAAGTTGGTTATGCGTATTTTTGATCCAGATGTTTTGGTTCGTAATTTTCAGCAGCTTGGTTTTGAAGGGCATTTACTTGAAAGTTGGAAAGCTCTAACGAGTCATAGTCATGGCATTATTTTAGTAACGGGGCCAACAGGTTCGGGTAAAACCACTACGTTATATTCGTCTTTAAAACAGCTTGCAACCGAGCAAGTCAATGTATGTACCATTGAAGATCCAATTGAAATGTTAGAGCCTAGCTTTAACCAAATGCAGGTAAATGCAGGTATCGATTTGGGCTTCGCAGATGGTGTACGTGCTTTAATGCGTCAAGATCCAGACATTATTATGGTTGGTGAAATACGTGACAACGATACTGCAAATATGGCAATTCAAGCAGCTCTGACGGGGCATTTAGTTTTATCTACATTACATACTAACGATGCGCCATCAAGCTTAACGCGTTTGCACGATTTAGGTGTTCAGCCATTTTTAACGGCAGCAACTATTTTAGGTGTTTTAGCACAACGTTTAGTTCGAACACTTTGTCCACATTGTAAAACTGAAACATTTATTAATGAACAAGAATGGAAACATCTTGTGGCTGATCATTCTATTGTCATGCCTGAATTTGTATTTAAAGCTGTAGGATGTGAAGAATGTCGTCATACAGGTTATAAAGGTCGTGTTGGTATTTATGAATTTTTGCCTTTAAGTTTGGATATGAAGCATTTAATAGGCACAAATGCGGCTTTAAATGATGTGCGCGCTCAGGCGAAAAAAGAAGGTATTGAACCTTTACGTGTAGCAGGCGCACGAAAAGTAATGTCGGGCTTAACAACTTTAGAAGAAGTACTTCGAGTTGTGCCATTAAGTTAAAAATATTTTTTATCTTAAGATTCACCTCATATTTGTTTGTTTTAATAACTTCATCGAAGAGACACAACAACTTAGAGGTTTAAGATGAAAACATTAACGAAAACAATTTTAATGGTTGCTGCAATGGGTACTGCTTCAGTTGCAATGGCAAATACAGTAAATGAGCAAGCAATTCATAACGTTGTTACTGTAAAACAAGCATTAAACATGAAAGATGATGCGAATGTTCAACTAAAAGGCTATGTAGTTAAATCTGTTGGTGATGAAAAATACGAATTTCGTGATCAAACAGGTTCTATTACAGTAGATATTGATGATGAACTTTGGATGGGTAAAGCAATTTCTGCAAAAACACCTGTTGTAATTATTGGTGAAGTAGATATTGATTACAAACCAATGAAACGTGTTGAAATTGATGTTGATGCTGTGAAATTTTAATTTTTAAGCGATAAACAAATTTCATTTATAAAAAACCACATGAATTCATGTGGTTTTTTCATATAAGCTGTATTAAGAAAAAATCAGCACATTTGTTTTGCTTAAAAGACTTATATAGGAAAATTTATGCGAATTTTATTGGCAGAAGATGATCATTCACAAGCTGAAAGCATAAAATCTTGGCTCGAAATGGATGGCTATACCGTAGATTGGGTAGAGCGAGGAGATCATGCAATTTTAGCAATTGAACAACATGAATATGATTGTTTATTGTTAGATCGAGGTTTGCCTAAAGCAACAGGTGATGAAATTCTAAAAGTCACTCGCCAAAATAAAATGAATATTCCTGTGATTTTTTTAACAGCAAAAGACAGCATTCAAGATCGAGTAGATGGATTAGATTTGGGTGCAAATGACTATTTGGTGAAACCATTTAGCTTAGAAGAATTGTCTGCACGTGTACGAAGCCAATTACGCCAAAAACAAACTGTTGCAACATCTACAATAGAGTTTGCAAACTTAGTTCTAGACGTACAAGCAAAGCAATTAAAACAAGATAATAATGTGATCGATTTAACCGCCAAAGAGTTTCAAATTTTAAATAAGCTCATGCAAAATTCATCGCATATTGTGACCAGAGAGCAATTAGAAGAATCTATATATGCATGGGGAGATGAAATTGAAAGTAATGCAATTGAAGTATTTATCTATCAAATTCGTAAAAAAATTGGCAGCCATTATATAAAAACTGTACGAGGTTTAGGCTATAGAATGAATCAGGATTTATAAAATGAAAAATGCGATGCGAACTGTTTCGTTACAAAAAAAATTAGTCAAAAGTTCAATTTGGGGCTCAATTTTTGCGGGACTTATCGCATTTATTTTATTGCTTGGTATTTCTATTTATCAAACCATGAGCGTGCAAGATGAGCTTATGGATGAAATTTCCGATATGCTTTTAATTGCTGATATTTCAAGTGTTTCAGGTTCACAATTAGATGAATTGAGTGAAGAGTTTGAAATACAATATCAATTAAATTATAACAATCAGATATTGACGCATTCGGAAGATTTTCAATCTACATTCATAACGCTAATAAAAAATAATAAAAACAAAGAAGGCTATAGTTTTATTTGGCACGACAATCAACTGTGGCGTACATATATTCAAACCAATGATGAAATGCTGAGTTTTATTGTTCAACCAATAAAATATCGTGTGAAAGATTTAATGAATACTTTCGCAATTTATTTTGGCATTCTGTTATTACTGTGGGCTATTCAGTGGTTATTTATTCACTTCACGGTAAAACATCAATTCAAGCGTTTTAATTTGTTAGCTAAACAAATTGCTGAAAAAAGTGCAGATGATTTAGCGCCAATACAACATCAAGCAGTAGAGTTTCAAGAATTACAGCCTATGATTCATCAGCTTAATGAGTTATTGGCAAGGCTAGAACATTCTTTAGAAGCAGAACAACGTTTTACCGCAGATGCTTCTCATGAGCTGCGTTCGCCGTTGTCTGCCATTCAAATGCGTTTGCAACTTTTAACGCGAAAATATGCATCAAATGAAATATTGAACAAAGATTTAAAACAAATTCAACAAGATGTGAGTCGAGGTACTTTGGTTTTAGAAAATTTACTTTTACTTGCTCGTTTAGATCCAAGAAAGACGAATGATTTGCCTAAATCAAAAATAGATTTAGAAGCGCTTATTCAAGATGTAATAAGTGCGCTTAAACCTTTTGTAGATGAAAAGCAGATCAATATTAAAATGAGTGTTGCTCAAGATGTATATATTCATGTGAATAAAGAACTTATTTTCACCTGTATTCGAAATATTTTAGACAATGCGATTCGTTATATTTCCATGAATGGTGAAATATATATTCAGGTACTTAAGCAAAGTCATCAAACTGAAATTGTAATTACAGATAATGGTAATAATGTCACCGATGAAACAATTGCACGTTTGGGTGAGCGCTTTTATAGAGCGTTAGGTACTAAAACGACGGGTTCGGGTTTAGGTATTTCAATTTGTCAGAAAATTATTGAATTACATCATGGTCAGTTGAGTTTTTCGAAAAGTGAACAAGGCGGTTTGATTGTGAAAATATCTCTGCCAAATTAAATTTTTATTTAAATAAAAAAAGCAGTATGCGCTGATTCATACTGCTTGTTCCCACGCTTATTATTATATTTAGTGTTTTTTATTTTGTGAGAATTAGACGGTTATTGCGTGTTAAGCGTAAGCGGTATTCTTCACCTGCATGCATAATTCTAATTTCACGACCTAAAGAAAATAAGTTATTTGAATGTAGCATTGGTAGTGAGTGAGCAGTTTCGTTACGAGTGAATAAGCTAAAAGATGCGTTCATTTTTCTAAACTCCAAGGTGTGTGGTGAACGTTTTAAATGATAATCATTATCGAATAGGCCTGTCAATGACTTATTTAAAAAATGTTCGAAATACTACAAATCGCTTACACTTCATCACCTGAATTATGGAAAAGGATAAATTCATGTCAAAGCCAAATTTGAATGTTGCAATTGGTCTTCTTGTTCATCAAAACCGTATATTGGTGGGATGGAGAGAGGAGAATCAACATCAAGGAAATAAGCATGAATTTCCTGGTGGAAAAGTAGAAACAGGAGAAACACCAGTTGAAGCATGTCGCCGTGAAATATATGAAGAAGTTGGGCTGAATATAGATTTAGATCATTGGAAAAATTTTGATGTTATTCGTCATGAGTATGATGATGTTATTGTTCAGCTTCATTTTTTTATAGCGCATGTATCTAATGAAGATAGTCAAACAGTCGTTGCACCGTGGAAATGGATTGCACGAGATCAGTTACTTCAATTAAATTTTCCAAAAGCAAATACAAGTATTGTGAAACGTTTATATTGGCAGCGTTTAATTAAAATTAGTCATGATTTGTCTTGTTTGAATCATATTTCAGATGATCGATTATTATATTGGCGTATTGCAGAATCTGAATTTTCACATGAAGAATTTTCACAATATAGCATCGAAAAATTATCCAAAATTATTGTGAATATTAATATTTTTAATCAGTTAGGCGAATTGCAAAAAAATGCAATTCAAACCATTCATTTAAAGCAGGATCAACTTTTTCAGCTCAGTAAAAATCAATTTGATTCATCTAAAAGATATATTGCTGCTTGTCATAATTTAGAAGCTTTAAAACATGCAGAGCAAATTGGCTGTGAAGCTGCTTTTTTAAGCCCTGTATTGGCAACAGAAACACATCTCGATGCACAAGGATTAGGTTGGGAAAACTTCGCTGAAATGGCGTTACAAGCGAATTTGGTGATATTTGCTTTAGGTGGTGTTTCACCAGAACTGTTGAATGATGCAAAAAATAATCATGCATACGGTGTTGCAGGTATTCGAAGTTTTTAACTTAAATTTATAGCAAATAACTTTGATTGAAAAATGCATTAAAGTCTAAAGTGACTTTAATGCATTTTTTGATTCAGCAACAGATTTTGCATTATTTTGCTTTTGTGCAGCACGTTGAATGGTAAGCCAAAGTTGGCGTTTAATGGTGTTGGTTTGTGCAAAGCTTAAACCACGTCTAGCCAAAGATTCTGCATTTTTTGCATTATTTTTTTGCAAGGCAACGAGTGATAAATACAAATATGTATCAGCAGATTGTGGAGCAAGGCGTTGCGCTTGAAGAATGAGACCTTCAGCTTTATCGAATTGACCCGCGTTATAGCTGGTTTTTGCTTGGCTCATAAGATTTTTATAAGCAGGTAATGATTCACCATCTTCTAGCTTTTGTTTTGTAGTAGAAGATGGAGCGGTGTGTAATTTTTCACGTTTTATTTCGTCTAGTTCGTAAGTCTTAATTACGACACCATTGGCATTTCTAATTTCTTTTGCCTGTGGCTTGGTTGTTGAATCTGTTTTTTTAGAATCAGACTTCATTGGCAGGTTTTGACAACCGACCAAACCAAGAATTATGCATGTTGAAAGTACAATTTTATACATTGAATACAATCCTTTAATTTGTAAATTCACCGCTAGAAATTACACGTCCACCGTTTTCATCTAAGCTGTCACTTTCACGAATTAAATTTTCTATGCTGTCAGTAGGTTCAGCATTTTCATCGCTTGTTGATGCATTCGGATCGTAAGTTGCTTCAGGGTCGTAATATGGCAAGCCACATTCAGTAGCTTGCGTTGGCGATTTAGTGCGAAGTACAGGAACTTGTATTGAACCTTCGCAATAAGGCGCAGATAAGAAGCCTGAATAACGATCTAACCATAACCATTGAACATCATCAGGTTGGCGTAAATTCACAGGTTTTTGGCGTAACCGTTTCATCACATTTGACCAAACAGGGAGCGCACCAGATGAGCCTGTCAATCCTGTAATTGCATTGTCATCTAAACCTAACCAAACAACAGTCGCATAATTGCCTGAATAGCCTGCAAACCAAGAATCACGAGTATCGTTTGTAGTACCAGATTTACCTGCAAGCTTTAAATTAGGCGATAAAGATGCATTCGCAGAACGACCTGTACCTGAAGCAATCACTTGTTGTAAACCGTAATTAATCATATATGCAGATGATGGGTTCATCGTTTGCTGAACCGTTAGGCTATAACGATCTAATACACGACCTTTTGCATCTACAACTGTACGAATAGACTTCACAGGATATTGGAAGCCACCTGTAGCAAAGTTATTGTAAATACCAAGAACTTCAAGTGGAGATAAATCTACAGCACCTAAGAATGTAGAAGGGTAGCTAGGAATTTTATTACCATCGATACCAAACTTCATTAATTGGTTGCGGAAGCTACTTACACCAAATTCTTGACCTAAACGAACGGCAGATAAGTTATATGAGTTTGCAAGTGCTTGAATCATAGGTACCACGCCATGTTCACCGCCACTGTAGTTTTTAGGTGTCCAGTTTTTACCATTTGAAGGAATGCTAATGTAGCTGTCTTCAATTTGAGATGCCCAGTTATATCTACCTGAATCTAAAGCATTTAAATAAATAACAGGTTTAAGTAATGAACCGACTTGGCGTTTTGCATCTAATGCGCGGTTAAAGCCTGTGAAATCTTGAGTAGAACCTACAGCAGCAACAAGCTCGCCATTTTCAGGATGAGTAATCACCACAGCGCCTTGTAAGTCTTTTAAGCGTTTAGGATTTCTATTCACCAAACTTGAAACTGAAGATTTAAACGCATTTTGAACATTGGTTTGTGCAACAGGATCAAGCGTTGTAAAAATACGTAGACCTTGATTTGTTAAATCACTTTCTTGATATTCTGCACGTAATTGACGACGCACAATATCCATGAAATCTGGGAAGCGAGAAGGTCCTAAAGTTGGTTTATCAATAACATTGAGTGGACGAGCAACTTCAGTTTCATATTGCGCTTCGGTTAAATAGCCCATAACAAGCATATTATTTAACACAATATTACGACGTTTAAGTGCGCCTTCTGGGTTTCTCCAAGGATTGAATAAACTTGGACCTTGAACCAAACCAACTAAATACGCTTGTTGAGCAATATTTAATTCACGAAGAGGCATACCAAAATAGAACTGCGATGCCAAACCGTAACCATTAATAGAATAGTTACCATTTTGACCTAAATGTACTTCATTTAAATATGCTTCTAAAATTTCACTTTTTTCATAGTGAAGTTCAATCAGCATTGCCATGAAAGCTTCGTTCACTTTACGTTTTAAAGTTCTTTCAGGTGTTAAATAAAAGTTTTTAACCAATTGCTGAGTAAGCGTTGAACCACCTTGACGCTTACCACCTGTAACGTTACTTACAAGCGCGCGCGCTGTACCACGAATAGAAATACCATGATGGCTATAAAAATTACGATCTTCGGTTGCAATTAAGGCTTCAATAAGTGGCTTAGGGACTTTATCTAGTTTAATAAGAACACGGTCTTCATTGTGCTGAGGATAAATACCACCAATAAGCATTGGTTCTAAACGTGCAATACCTGTTGAAGATGGCTTTGTCGCACTTACTTCTGAAATTGCATTATTGTTAAATGTGACTTTTAAAATTTGTTCAGGTTCAACGCTATCGCCAAAATCGAAGCCACGTGTATGCACGTAAACGGAATTACCAGAAGTCGTATAATTCCCTGTTTTTGTATAATTATCTGAACTTTTATAACCAAGGAAATTCAATTCTTGAATAAGGTCTGACTGGCTCACAGGCGCATTGCTATAGATTTCTAAAGGACGAGCAAAAACCTTTGCAGGAATGTCCCATCGATTACCTTCAAATTTGTCACGAACAATATTATCCATGCGAATTAAGTAGATACTAAATGCTACAAATAAGCCGATAACAACAATACAAAAAAGAAGGGCAAATATGCCAATGCCACGTTCAGACTTCATATATCAGAATAAAATATTAGTAAATTACGCTAATCATGCGAAGCTTTTAATCAATTTGCAATGATTAATATGTTTATATCTTTAAAAAAGTCATGTATTACTAAGAGAAATTTCTAGTCCTAATTTTTCTAAATCTTCTGTGATAGTGATATTATAGATAACGAATCGTAGTGGAGCGATATCGCTGGTGCAAATTTCACATAAGAATTTTCGTAACATTGGTTTAATTGGACGTCCAGATAAATCTTCAGTTGTTGAAACTATTAGTCTTATTCATGACCATTTAATTAGTATTGGTCTACATCCAGTTTTTGACTCGGAAACTGCCGAGCTAGTACCGTATAAAAACACGCAAACTGTAAGTCGCGCTTTACTTGGTGAAGTGGTCGATTTAGTGATTGTGGTAGGTGGTGATGGTTCATTACTTCATGCTGCACGTGCTTTGGTAAAATTCAATACGCCTGTTATTGGTGTAAACCGTGGTCGTTTAGGCTTTTTAACTGATATTAAGCCTACAGAAGTAATTTTTAAGCTCGATCAAGTTTTAAAAGGTCAATTTCAGTTAGATCGTCGTTTCCTTTTTGAAATGGAAGTCCGTTCAAAAGGTGAAATTATTTACGAAGCAATTGCATTAAATGATGTGGTATTGCACGGTAAAACTGTACATATGATTGATTTCGATTTAAGTATCGATGGTCAGCATGTTTATCGTCAACACAGTGATGGTTTAATTGTATCTACACCGACAGGTTCAACGGCTTATGCCTTATCTGGTGGTGGACCTATTCTGCATCCAAGTATGGATGCAATAGCACTTGTTCCTATGCATCCACATACACTATCGTCTCGGCCAATTGTAGTTGGGGGACAAAGTGAAATTAAAATTGAAGTTCGTGAAAATCGTGTGATGCCAATGGTAAGTGCCGATGGTCAACAAAGTGTTTCATTGGGCGTAGGCGATACTTTACATATTCGTAAGCACCCTTATAAACTTAATTTACTCCATCCACCAGGATATGACTTTTATATGGCTTGTCGTACCAAGTTAGGATGGAATCAAGATTTTGAATCTTTGCAACAACAGGATGAATCATGAATATTGAACAAATGCTAGCTGTACTCGATCCTGAAATTGTGGGTCGTTTAAAAACGGCTGTAGAAATTGGCAAATGGCCAAATGGTGTTGCGTTGACTCATGAACAACGCCAAACATGTATGCAAGCTGTTTATGCTTGGGAAATGAAAAACCTTCCTGAAGAAGAGCGTAGCGGTTATATTGACCGTGGTACGAAAGAAGAAGATGAACATTGCGATTCGCATGTTGAAGAAGAGTTCAAACCGATTCGTTTTGTTTAATCATTTTTTATTATTGATCAAATTAAACAATAAAAAGCCCGATATTGAATCGGGCTTTTTTGAACAATAGACTAAAAGGATTATTTCATTATAAAACTGAATTACCAAGCATTTAGATTTTTAGCTCTTTTAAAGCGTTCCATTCTATCTTCAGCGTCATAGAAACTATTCATAACACGGCTACGCTTGAGTTCTAAACTACTCAAACTCTGCTTATAAGACTCCTTTAAATCATTTTTAAGATCTTTATTTTTTAAGAGACTTTCATATCTATTAATGTCATTCAAAAGCTTTTTGCGTTCTTCGCTAGCTCTATAATAATCGTAACTAACATCGTAATAAGGCTTCAAGTTTGAGTGTTCTATTGCTGGACATATTGAGTAATCGGTGCCGCCATATAGACCTTGATCAAACATATTCTGAGGTGTGCAATAAATTTTTAAACCTTCTTGGTACCCTTGATTATATTCGCTTTGATTTGGGCTAACATTTGCTTTTGAACAAGCTTTAACGTATTTAGACAATTTAAGTCTATCATCACCATTGCTGGCGTCTTTTAAACCGACATCATGCCAATTGGCAATTTTACATTCATCTGTGTTCATAACGGCACAACTTGAAAGTAATACAATACTTATAATTAAAGTAAATAGTTTCATTTTAAATATTTGTTTTTTGGTTATTTTGATTTTTTATTATAGATTACAAAGAGACAGAATTTTTAATGTATAAAAAATATATACAATATTAAAACAAAAAGAAATTGTTTTAATATTTAGAAATAAATCTTTTAGATTCACATTATTACTAATGCTTATGTTGCCAAAGTTCTTTTGCTTTTAGCATTGCATCATTAAAGTTGGTACAAACTCCCATTGTATATAAAGCAATTCCTATGGTTTCTATAACTGCAATTTCACCATATTCATGCGATTGTTTGCCTTCCCAAACCGCTTTAAATACGTCTAAATTGAGCTCTTCTTCAATTGGGCTTCGGTTATCTGTTAGCTTTGGTAATTCGTGTTCGTATAATTCACCATTTTGAATGCCACAAATTAATGTTTTAGCATCAGGATTGCGTTCAAATTCGCCACCTTCACCTTTAATTACAGCACTATTTTTATATCCCAATTGAAAAGCGGCTTGTTGATGCGAACTTCTATAAGCAGGATGGAAAATCGCTTGCATGGTCGCTTTTGCATTAAATGGATTAATTAAACGTGCAAGAGTATGAATAGGCGAGCGCAAACCCATTACATTTCGTAGATTAATTAAGTCGCTTAGAATTGGTGAAATAACATCTAAAGGTAAATATGCAAAGTTTTTTTCTTGAAGTTGTTGTTCAACATTTTCTTGATTTTGGCAAATTTGGAAATCTAAAAATTCTAAAACTTGTTCTGTATATAAACGGTTGATGGTATGACCCGAAGCTCCATGCATCACTACTTTATAGCCATGTTTTGCAAGCGTAAGCGCAGCAAGTAAAAACCAAGGGTAGTGTTTCCGCTTACCTGCATAAGATGACCAATCTAAATCGACATCTAATGATTTAAAATTGAGTTGATCTTTCGTAGCTTGAACGAAACCTGTTAATTCATCGACAGATTCTTCTTTCACACGAAGAAGCATTAAGAATGCTCCAAGCTGAACATCTAAAACTTCATCTTTTAAAATCATAGAAAAAGCTTGATAAGCTTCATCGTAAGTGAGTGAGCGAGCACCGTTTTTGCCTTTCCCAACAATACGAACAAATTGTGCAAAAGGATGTTCAAAGTCTTTATAAAGATTGCGCTTGGTATTCATTAAATCAGCATCAACATATTACAGCTAAGACAATATGCCATAAAACGCTGCTGAAAATGTGTGAGAAATTTTTAAATATTAATTTAATGACCGATGTAGGTCATGACAACTACTTTAAAAGTGTATAGCATGAAAATTGGAAGAAAAATCAAACAATCAAAATAAGATAAGGGACTAATTATGTTGGCATATGATGCAGATTTAGAGTTATTTCGCGATAATTTTAGAAGATTTATGAAAGATCATATTGAACCTCATTATGCACAATGGGAGCGTGAAGGGAAAATTCCACGTTCTATTTGGGATATGTTGGGCGAAAATGGATTTTTATGTGTTGATATGCCTGAAGAATATGGTGGTTATGGTGTTTCAACACATTATTCTTTAATGTTAATTGAAGAGTCCGCACGAGCAGGCTATAGCGCGTTATCTACAGGAATGTCTTGCCATTCTGAAATTGCAGCGCCATATATTTTGCACATTGCAACAGAAGAGCAAAAACAACAATGGCTACCTAAAATGGTCAGTGGCGAAGTAGTTGGTGCAATTGGTATGACAGAACCTGGTGCGGGTTCCGACTTGCAAGCTATGCGTACAATTGCAATTTTGCAGGGTGATCATTACATTCTAAATGGTTCTAAAACCTTTATTTCGAATGGGCAACATGCAGACTTGGTTGTTCTTGCTGTTAAAACGGATCCTCAGGCACGGGCAAAAGGTGTTTCACTTATGCTTGTAGACGCACATTTGGATGGCTTTAAAAAAGGAACAAACTTAGAAAAAATTGGTCTACATTCGCAAGATACTTCCGAATTATTTTTTGATAATGTTCAAGTTCCTAAAGACCAAATATTAGGGCAAGCAGGGCAAGGTTTTGCATATTTAATGCAAGAATTACCACGTGAAAGAACAGCAATTGCAGCAACAGCTTTAGGTGCTATTCGTGGATCTATTGATGTCACTATTCAATATGTAAAAGAACGTCAAGCCTTTGGACAAGCCATTAGTCAATTTCAAAACACACGCTTTGTTTTGGCACAAGCAAAAATAGATGAGCTTGCTACATCTGCATTTTATGAAAGAAATGTAGAGCTTTATATGCAAGGTAAATTAGATGTTGAAACTGCGGCAGCGTTAAAAAGTTTTGCAACAGATATGCAAATGAAAGTTGCAGACAATTTGCTTCAATTGTTTGGTGGATATGGTTATATGACGGAATATCCGATTTCACGTTTCTTTGTGGATGCGCGTATTCAGCGAATTTATGGCGGTACAAATGAAATTATGAAAGAAATTGTCGCACGAGGAATGGTTGGGCGCTAAAGATAATTTTAAGTGTATGGAAAAATAAAAAGGGCTTCGGCTCTTTTTTTTATGCCTTATATTTCTTATAGGCTAAAGGAAAGGTTGTCATGAACTTCAATATTGAGCATGATTTTTAACAAATGAAATAAAAAATCTTAGAAAGAGTTATCACTTAAACTTCTACTATTTATAAAACCTTTTCAATATACAAACTCCTTGATTTAATGAATGATATTGAAGGTGAAAAAGACAATAGAATTGGTGAAATCTTCAACTGTGTAAATTTAAGGCTGAATAAAGCAAAGTCTTATTGCACAACAATTGAAAGCTAACTATTGTTATACTGTCGAAAACATGTTTTAAGGGCATCATAACAATGATCAACGACGATCAAAACACAATCACTTCTCTTGATTTAGGCAAAATTCGTGAGGATATTGACTCTGTAGACCAACAGCTTCAACAACTCATCAATCGCCGTGCGAAACTGGCTGAAGCTGTAGCGAAAGCAAAGTTTGCTGCTGAAGAGAAACCATTGTTTTACCGTCCTGAACGTGAAGCGCAAGTTTTGCGTAATGTTATGGAACGTAATGAAGGGCCTCTATCTGACGCGACAATGGCTCGTTTATTCCGTGAAATTATGTCTGCATGTTTGGCACTTGAGGCACCGCAAAGTATTGCGTTCTTAGGGCCTGTTGGAACATATACACATTCAGCAGTTTTAAAACATTTTGGTCAAGATGCTGTTGTGCGTCCATTGCCTACAATTGATGAAGTATTCCGTGAAGTTGAAGCGGGTAGCGCACATTATGGTTTAGTGCCTGTTGAAAACTCATCTGAAGGTGTGGTTAACCATACTTTAGATTGTTTCAAAGCATCTCCTTTAAATGTAATTGGTGAAGTTGAACTTCGTATTCATCACCAATTTTTAGTGTCTGAAAACACACGTAAAGACAGCATTAAACAAATTTATGCACATCAACAAACTTTGGCGCAATGCCGTGGTTGGTTAGATGCGCATTATCCAGGTGTTGAGCGTGTTGCATTAAGTTCTAATGCAGAAGCTGCACGTCGTATTCGTAACGAATGGCATTCTGCTGCTATTGCATCTGAAATTGCTGCCAATATTTATAATTTAGAAACTTTGCATAGCAATATCGAAGATAACCCAGAAAATACCACTCGTTTCTTGGTTATTGGTCGTGAAAAAGTGCCACAAAGCGGTAATGATAAAACCTCATTATTGGTTTCTGCACATGACCGTGCGGGTGCTTTACTTGAAATTCTTGCGCCATTTGCGAAGCACAATATTAGCTTAACCAGTATTGAAACACGTCCTGCATTACCTGAAAAATGGGCTTATGTTTTCTTTATTGACTTAGAAGGTCATATTGAACAAGAAAACGTAAAAGCAGCTATCGAAGAAATTCGTCCGTTAGTAAAAGAAGTACGTGTTTTAGGTTCGTATCCAATTGCAGTTTTATAAGTTCACATCAGTGGCTAATGTCTAGGGGAGATTAGCCACAACCATCACCTGAAATTTTTGGAAGTGTAAAATGACGTTTGTTCCAGCCAATGAAGGCATTGCAAAGTTAAACCCATATCAGCCTGGTAAGCCTATTAGTGAGCTTGAGCGTGAGTTGGGAATTACGGATATTGTCAAATTAGCGTCAAATGAAAACCCATTGGGTTGTTCTGATAAAGTGAAAGAAGCAGTTGCTGCTGAACTTGCTGAAATTGGTCGTTATCCAGATGGTGGTGGTTTTATTTTAAAAGACCAAATTCAGCAGCAATTTGGCGTTGCACATAACCAAATTACTTTAGGTAATGGTTCAAATGACTTATTAGAAATTTTTGCACGTGCATTTGTATCAGAGAAAGATTCTGTTGTTTATAGCCAACATGCATTTGCAGTTTATGCACTTGTGACTCAAGCAATTAATGCAGAAGCAATTGAAGTTCCTGCAAAAGGCTTTTCACACGATTTAGAAGCAATGGCTGCTGCTGTTAAAGCAAACACAAAATTAATTTTCATCGCTAACCCAAATAACCCGACAGGGACTTGGTTTGAAGAAGCTGAATTTGAAGCATTCATGCAGAAAGTTCCTGCAAATGTGATTGTTGTTCTAGATGAAGCTTATGTGGAATATTATCCTGAAAACTTCAATAGTTTGAAGTTCCTTGCACAATACCCGAACCTTATCATTAGCCGTACAATGTCAAAATGCTTTGGCTTAGCTGCGCTTCGTGTTGGTTTTGCTTTAGCTTCTGTAGAAGTAACAGATTTCTTAAACCGTATTCGTCAACCGTTTAACGTGAATCATTTAGCAATGGTTGCTGCAGTTGCTGCGTTAAAAGATGAAGACTTTATTGAAAAATCACGTGTTGTAAACAAAGCAGGTATGGCGCAACTTGAAGCAGGATTTAAAGCTTTAGGTTTAAATTATGTACCTTCACGTGCAAACTTTATTTTGGTTGATGTTCAGGCAGATCCTGCACAAACATTTAATGCATTATTAAAGCAAGGCGTAATTGTTCGTCCTGTTGGAATTGCAAATCATCTTCGTGTGTCTATTGGTACAGAAGCTGAAAATGCTAAATTCTTAACAGCATTGGCTAAAGTCTTGAATTTAGAGGCTACAGCGTAAAATATGTCTTTGCCACTGTTTGAAAAAGTTGCGTTCATTGGACTTGGGCTGATTGGCTCAAGTCTTGCACGTGTCATTATTGCTGAAAAATTAGCAAATCAAATTGTTGCATCTACACGTTCTCAAAAAACTTTAGATGATGCAAAAGCACTTGGTTTAATTCAAGAAGGTTATACAAACCCTATTGATGCGGTTCAAGGTGCAGATTTAGTTGTTTTAGCTTTGCCTGTGCGTGCAACACAAAAAGTACTTGAAATTATTCAGCCGTATTTGTCTGAAAAAACAATTATTACCGATGTAGGTAGTACCAAGGCAAATGTGGTTGAAGCAGCAAAAGCGGTGTATGGCGATGCATTACCAGAAGGTTTTGTGCCGGGACATCCTATTGCAGGTTCAGAACATACAGGCGTACATGCAGGTAAAGTCGATTTATTTGCGCACCATAAAGTGATTTTAACACCACTTCCAAGTAGCGCAGATTGGGCAATTCAAAAGCTTATTCAACTGTGGCAAGCATCTAAAGCAGAAGTGATTTGTATGGATGTAGAAAAGCACGATGAAGTGCTTGCACATACAAGTCATCTTCCGCATTTAATGGCATTTAACTTGGTCGAGCAACTTGCGAACCGAGAAGATAACCTAGATATTTTCCGCTATGCTGCCGGTGGATTTCGTGATTTTTCAAGAATTGCGGCAAGCGATCCACAAATGTGGCATGACATATTTTTTGCCAATAAAAAAGCAATTTTAAATGCCGTAGATGGCTTTGAAAAACAATTGGCAGTTATCCGTAAACTAATTGAAGATGAAAACTCTCAAGCTCTAATGGGCTTGTTAGGACATGCGCAGGCTGCGCGACAGCATTTTAATCATATGCTCGCGAATAGACCCTTGATGGAGAAAAACAAAGTGACGACACAGCAATTTACAATATTACCAGGCAAGAAAAATTTCCAAGGTAAATTTAGCGTGCCAGGCGACAAATCTGTGTCACACCGTTCTATTATGTTTGGTGCTATTGCAGAAGGTACAACGCATGTAACAGGTTTCCTTGAAGGTGAAGATGCACTTGCAACCTTACAAGCTTTCCGTGACATGGGGGTGAGCATTGAAGGTCCTAAGAATGGTGAAGTGACTATTCATGGTGTTGGTATGCATGGTTTAAAAGCACCTGCAAGCGAGCTCTATATGGGTAACTCAGGCACATCTATGCGTTTACTTTCGGGTATGTTGTCTGCGCAAAAATTTGATTCTGTAATGACAGGTGATGCATCACTTACAAAACGTCCAATGGAACGTATTGCAAAACCTTTACGTGAAATGGGTGCTTTATTACAAACTACGGGTGACCGTGGCACACCACCTATTTCAATTACAGGAAATCAAAAGCTAAAAGGTATTCATTACGACTTACCAATGGCTTCTGCGCAAGTTAAATCGGGTATTTTACTTGCAGGTTTATGGGCGGAAGGTGAAACTTCTGTGACAGAGCCAGAGCCAACACGTGATCATTCAGAACGTATGCTTCGTGCATTTGGTTATGAAGTTAAAACGGAAGGCAACCGCATTTCACTTCAAGGTGGCGGTAAGTTAACTGCAACTGAAATTCAAGTACCATCAGATATTTCATCTGCTGCGTTCTTTATGGTGGGTGCTGCAATTACAGAAGGTTCAGATGTAACACTTGAAGCTGTGGGCATTAACCCAACACGTACAGGTGTAGTTGAAATTCTGAAACAAATGGGTGCAGATATTTCAGTTGAAAATGAACGTATTGCAGGTGGTGAGCCAATTGCAGATATTCGTATTCGTGGTTCACGTACATTAAAAGGCATTCATATGCCTGAAGACCAAGTGCCTTTAGCGATTGATGAATTCCCTGCATTGTTTATTGCTGCTGCATGTGCAGAAGGACAAACTGTACTTACAGGTGCTGCTGAACTTCGCGTAAAAGAATCTGACCGTATTCAAGTGATGGCAGATGGCTTGAAAATTATGGGGATAGATTGCACACCTACAGATGATGGCATCATTATTGAAGGTAAAGGTAAGTCTGGCAAGTGGGATGCTATTTTTACAGGTGGTGAAATTGAATCTCATCATGACCACCGTATTGCGATGAGCTTCTCTATGGCAGGTTTACGTACTTCTGGTGAAATTAAAATTGTAGGTACTGAAACAGTTGCGACAAGTTTCCCAACGTTTACAGAACTTGCAACAGAAGCAGGTCTTGCAATTCAAGTCACTGAATAAAACATCATCGTAAAAATCATTAAATTTTAACTAAAAACAGCCAAGCAAATGCTTGGCTGTTTTGTTTTTATTGCTTATGCTAAAACCATACAACAATAAAGCCTTTAGGTAGTGTAATGCGTAAACTAAAATTTGTGGCGAATCGTGAAATAAAAAATCAACTAAAAGATTTTAGTGAAGTTCAAACTTATGTTGCCGATTTACTCGCACATGAATTGGTCAATCATGGTTTTGAAACTTTATCGCAAAGTGGGGCGCAAGTGGCTGTAAGTGTAGATGATCATGCATTGCCACTTTCTGTAAGCTGTGAATCTCGTAGTGAAGATGGTCATTTAGTATGTGAAATATCTTCTTATCCAGATGAAAATCAAGATTGGTTAGACCGAATTACAGAACAAAGTTTATTAAATCAATTGGCACAAGCTGTAGAAAGTACTTTAAAAGATCATGAATCTTTAAGTGAATTTGAATGGAAAAATCCTTAATTACTTTTAAAATTTTAAAAATGGGGCACTAAACTGAATGTATATACCTAAAGTTTTTGAAGAAACAAGAATAGAGGTTTTAACTGAATTAATTCAAAAACATGCTTTAGGATGTTTAATTCTACATACAGATGGTGAGTTGGATGCAAACCATCTTCCATTTGAATATGATGAAAAGTCACATTCTTTATATGCTCATATTGCAAAAGAAAATCCGTTATATGCACAGCTAAAACAGTCACAAAATGTTTTGGTTGTTTTTAGCATTGATCATGCATATGTATCGCCAAATTGGTATGTTGGAAAGTTTGAACATCACAAAGCTGTTCCTACATGGAATTATGTGGTTATACATGCCAAAGGAATGGCTGAAATCATTGAAGATGAAAAAGTTTTAAGAGGTATTTTGGCAAGATTAACGCGACAGCATGAAAGTAATCAGCCAAAGCCTTGGAAAATGTCTGATGCGCCAAAAGACTATATTCAAAATGAATTAAGTAAAATTGCTGCGATCCGTATTGAAATTTCAAGTTTAGTCGGTAAATTTAAACTGAGCCAAAATAGAGATGTTACCGATCAAGTAAATGTCGCGGAAGCATATAAGCAGAACAGCAAAAATACCTTAGCTGAGATGATGTTAAAAACTGAAAAAGGTTAGTAATAATTTAGCTTTGTATTTGTAAATCCTTTTGTTGTTCTATTAGCATATAAACTAAATCAAGTTCAGGGCAAGAGTAGCCTAAAGAAGTTAATGCTGCTGTTATTTGTCCTCTATGATGTGTTCCATGATTAAATACATGTAAGAGTGTTGCAGAATAAGGCAACGTTAATTCCATGCCTTTAGTTGTGGTATAGCTTAAGTTTCCATTGAGAAGTTGAACATCGATTTTATTTAAAAAATCTACCCATAAATGTGATTTATCTTTTAATTGCTTTAATAGCATTTGAGTATTCGTTTCTACAATTGAATCTAGTTGTACAGGTTTAGAAATAACTTGAGTGTTAAAACGGGGATACCAAAAAAAATGTTCCCCAACGAGTAAATGATTGAGTGTGCCAAAAATGCTTTTAAAGGGTAAGCCCACATTTGAATGCAGGTCTTCTTCAGAAACTTGAGAAATAGCAGTACATAATTTTTCTGTTGCCCAAATATTATATTGAGCTATTGTTGTTAGCATGTCTAAATTCATTTGTATTTCCAGTTAATTTTGTAATATTTATTATAAAGATATCATTTTGAACATAAAAAACCTCGCAATATGCGAGGTTTCTTGAATCAAAAAGTAATAATTAAGCTGAAACAAGGTAGCGTGAAATGGCTAAACGCAAATGTTTCAAATAGCCTGTAAAGAAGTGATTTGCACCCGGTAATACAGTCACCATATGACGCTGAGGTCTTGCCCATTCAATCATGTCAGATAGCAATGTTACATCGTCACCTTCGCCATGAATAAATAAAATGTCGCCTTTAATTTCAGGAGTGACATAATGACGCACGCCAGCAACTGTTGCAGTGGGCAAACCACATAAAATAGTTTGTACAGGTTGTAACTCGACAGGAAGAGTAGCATAACTTTTTGCCATTACGTGCGCACCAAAGCTAAAACCGCCCGCATAGAATGGTTTGCCAATATGCTTTAAGCGTGCATATTTAATAACGTCTAGCGTATCTTCAGTTTCACCAAAACCTTCATCATGCATGCCTTCACTTTCGCCAGAACCACGAAAGCTAGGGCGATAAACCACACAGCCACGTTCTAAGAACATTTGTGCTAAAAGATGAGGGACTTTGTGATGAGGTGTTCCACCTTGCAATGGGTGTGGGTGACAAACGACAGCGAATCCTTTCACTTCACCTTGAGGATAATCAACAAAAACTTGAATTTTACCCTCAGAGCCTTGAATGAAAAATGCTTCGGACATAGGATAGATATATATAGCAGGAGAAGGGCTGTATTTTACCGATAATGTTTATATAAAACACAGGTTGGTATTAAATAAAGTCTACTGTTATAGTCTGAATAGTTAATTTTCGATCAGGTCTTTTATGCTAGCCTTAATATCCCCCGCAAAAACATTAGATTACGAAACAACATTGCCAACAGATCAATTTACACTTCCAAGGCTTTTAGACCACTCAGAAATATTAATTCAAGATTGTAAAAAACTCTCTGCAACAGATATTGCAGGTTTAATGAGCGTGAGTGAAAAAATCGCAAAATTAAATGTAGATCGTTTTCAAGATTGGCAAACTGATTTTAATTTTTCAAATGCACGCCAAGCTATTTTTGCCTTTAAAGGCGATGTATATACAGGTTTAGATGCATACAATCTTACAGATTCAAATATAGACTTTGCTCAAGATCATTTACGTATGTTGTCTGGTTTATATGGATTATTACGTCCTTTAGACCTCATGATGCCGTATCGTTTAGAAATGGGAACTAAGCTTGCCAATGTACGTGGACACAATTTGTATGAATTTTGGGGGCAGAATATTACCAATTTAATTAATGAAGATTTAGCAAAAGCGAACTCTGAAATTTTGGTAAATATTGCATCTGATGAATATTATAAATCTGTAAAAGAAAGCAAAATTGAAGCTGAAATTATTAAACCTGTTTTCCTAGACCAGAAAAATGGTAAATATAAAGTCATTAGCTTTTATGCGAAAAAAGCACGTGGTTTAATGGCACGTTATATTATTGAAAATAAAATTGAAAAAATTGCAGATTTAAAATCATTTAATACAGATGGTTATTATTTTGATGCTGAAAGTTCATTGAAAGGTGAACTTGTATTTAAACGTGATGAGCAGGCAGCTTAACTCAATAAAATACAGACAACAAAAAAGGCAAAGTAAAAACTTTGCCTTTTTTTATTCAATGACAACTTAGTGGTGGTGACCGCCAGCGCCATGAACGTGACCGTGTTCTAATTCTTCAGCAGAAGCTTCACGAATTTCAACGATTTCAACTTCGAAAGTTAAGTCTTGACCAGCAAGTGGGAAGTTAGCATCAACAATTACGTTGTCGCCTTCAACAGATTTAACAGTAACGATTTGAACGCCATCATCAGTTTGAGCTTGGAACTGCATGCCCGCTTGGATGTTATCAACACCTTGGAACATTTGAGCAGGAACTTCTTGAACTAGGTCTGGGTTGTATTCGCCATAACCTTCAGCAGCAGGAACATTAACAGTGAATTTTTCACCAACTGTTTTGCCTAAAAGTGCATTTTCAAGACCTGGGATGATGTTACCTGCACCGTGCAAATAGGCAAGTGGTTCACCTTGAGATTGGTCCAGAGTTTCACCCTCTGCGTTAGTCAATGTGTAGTGGAAAGAAACCACAAGATTGTTTGCAATAGCAGTCATGTTATTGATCCAGTCAAATTTTAAGGGTACATCATAAAGCGAAAGCTAATTATGTAGAATAGATTTGAGCAAAATTCTACATTTTATTGATGTTTTCATATTTATATGGGCAGTTTAAACAAATTCAATGTCATTTCAATGAATAACTGACAAATAAGCGATTTCTTTTACTTTTCCTGATTAAAAAAATAGCTTATGGTGATTTTACAACAACATTTATATTAGGCAATCATCATGAAAATGTACCAAGTCGATGCTTTTACCACGCAACTTTTTAAAGGAAATTCTGCTGCGGTTTTGGTTTTAGACAATTGGTTAAATGAAGAACTTATGCAAAATATTGCCTTCGAAAATAATTTGGCAGAAACAGCATTTGTAAGAATTATTGATGATGAAAATTATGAAATCCGTTGGTTTACACCCACCACAGAAGTTGATTTTTGTGGTCATGCAACCTTGGCAAGCAGCTTCGTTTTATTTAAAGATTATACGCAAAAGAAGAAAATTCAGTTTCATGTAAAGCAGTTAGGTATTTTTATTGTTACAGAAGTAGATGATGGAAAAATCATTATGGATTTTCCAATTCGACCTGCAAAAAAGTTAGAAAGCTATCCAGAATTATTAGATAAAGCCTTCACTAAACCATTTAAAAATGTGTATTTAAATGAGCAAGCTTACATTGTGGAATATGAAAATAGCCAAGATATTTTAGATGAAATGCCAAATATTGAAATGTTGAAACAATTGGGCGAAATGAAAATAGCCAATTCAGTGAATACTTCATATCTTGATGTTGCAATTACAGCAAACTCAAATAAGTATGATTGTGTATCTCGTTATTTTGCACCTGCAAATGGAATTAATGAAGATCCTGTAACAGGATCAATTCATACGGCTATTATTCCAATTTGGGCCGAAAAATTAGGTAAAAATCAACTTTTAGCGTATCAAGCTTCAACTCGAGGCGGAGAGTTATTTTGTGAAATAAAGGCACCTGATCGAATAGAAATTTCAGGTTATGCAAAACTGTATATGCAAGCAGAAATTTTTATCTAATTTTCAGTTTTTAGTTAAAGCTACCGTTAATGGTGGCTTTTTTTTGCAAAATTTAACAGAAGGAATTTGACTGAAAGATATATTGAGAAGCTAGATAAAAAATAAAACGTCATATTTTAAATAGGTTTTTTTATGAAATTAAAACTCAAAAGATTAACGATTTTTGTATTGGCTTTAGGTTTAAGTTCAACTGTTTTTGCTAAGCCCGTATTACAACAAAGTTATAAAAATATTGAAGAATACAAACTCGATAATGGCTTAAAAGTTATTCTTTTTGAAAATAATAAAGAAAGCAAAGTTTATATGAATATGATTTACCAAACAGGTTCGTTAAACGATCCTCATGGTAAAGGCGGTATGGCACATTTGCTAGAACATCTTGCATTTAAAGGCACTAAGAATATTCAAGGCGAAGATTTTCAAAAGCGTTTAGATCAGTACACATTAACCAATAATGCAAGTACAGATTATTACGTGACTCAATATACAAATGAAGTTCGTGCCGAGAAAAAAGCAATAGATGAAGTTTTGCGTTTAGAAGCTGAACGTATGGATAAATTGGTGCTACAGCAAAAATTTGTGCCAGCAGAAATTGAAATTGTAAAACGTGAGCGTGAATTAACATCTGATCAGCCATTTGCGATTTTGATTGATCAAGTTTTTAAAGGCATTTATGGCAATAAAGATTTGGGTCGTGAGCCTATTGGTGATTTAGAAGAGCTTGAATCTATTAATATGGACGAGCTTAATGAGTTCTATCGTAAATGGTATACGCCCAATAATGCGACTTTTGTCATTTCAGGAAAATTCGACAAAGGAGCACTTTTGGAAAGTTTAGATCAAAAATTCAGTTCTATTCCTGCACGTAAAATTCCTGAACAAGCTGTAGTGCCTGATCTTGATTTAACTAAAGTAAAAGGACAAACATTTAGCGTTCAAAAAGGTAGTAGCTACCAAAAAATTAATTTATATATGACACCTAGAAACCCAAAAATTGAGCCAGTATTGGAAGTTGCACCGTTGCTTTTTGATATGGAGCCAAGTGGTCACTTATATAAAAATATAGTAGATACAGGTATTGTAAATGAAGCAATGCTTTCGCCTTGGAATACGAAGAATTTTAATTTAATGCTTGTGAGTGTAGATTATTCACCTTCACAAAATGTGAAAAAAATAGATAAAGAATTAATTTCCAATATGGAAAGTTTTAAGCCGTTTTCTGATGCTGAATTGAATCGAGTAAAAACGCTTTTTAAAAATGGGACAGAAGCTAATTTTAAAGATGCAAGTCAAATGGGGGATGTCCTAAGTCAGTCTGTTGCTTTAAATAATGGGGATTGGTTACGCTTTTTTAAAAATAGAGAGGCGATTCAAAATTTAAATGCAAATGGTGTAAATCAACAACTCAAAACATATTTTAAGCCTGAGAATCGGATAAAGACCGAAATTACACCAACACCTACGTCAGATATAAAATCTCAGCAAAATGAAGGAAATTTGATACTACAAACATTAAAAGATGATTTGGAACAGAAACCAGAACCTTTAAAAAATATTGAAGTATATAAGCGTGAAAGTGCTGCACATTTAAAAAGTATAAAAAACGTTTTAACTGCATCTGAGCGTAAGGTACAAAGTGGCTCATTAGATAACGGTTTAAAATACAAAATTTATTCGACAGAAACATCTGATGATATGGCTTATGGAACTTTTGTTATGAATTTTGGTACTCAAGATACTATGCAAAATCAAAAGCAGGTGATTGAATTTGTTTCATATTTAATGGCACGTGGTACGAAAGATCAGTCTTTACAAGATATTGCAGATCGTGGAATTGAAGCAAATGGCGAATTTTTAATTTTTCCAGATAAAAACTCGATTGAAGTCAAAGTATCGGCAGATCATGATAAATTTTTAGATTATTTTGCTTATGTTTTAGATGTAATTCAAAAACCATTATTTGATAAAGAACAATTTGATTTAGTAAAAACACGTTCATTAAATCAAATTAAGAAAGACAATAAATCCCCTGATATGGTTGCACAAGGCAAAATTAATGAGCTGAGTAATCATTATAGTAAAGGTGATTTACGATATAAGCCAAGTCCAAGCTTGCTTGAAAAACAAGTTAAAGCTGTGTCCTTAAAGAAAGTGCGTGATTTTTATAAAAATAATGTATCTGCAAGTCAGGGAGAAATAGTTTTAACAGGCAAATTTGATCATGAGCAAGCGAAGCAAATTTTGCAAAATAAATTGAGCCATTGGAGCAGTCATAATGAGTTTCGTTTGATCGAAAATGATTATGTTCCAGTAACTGCACAATCACATTATTTATTTGCTGAGCCACGTGAGTTTGGTGCTTATAAAAGCTTTATTGATATTCCTTTAAGTAAGCAAAGTGAAGATACACCTGCAATGTGGGTCATGAGCTATATATTGGGTGAGTCGCAGTTGTCTTCAAGACTGGGCAAAGAGTTACGTGAAAAAAATGCTTTGGTCTATGCATTTGGTTTTGGACTAGATTTAAATCAAGTGAATGAAGCAGGGCGAATTGCAATTGAGGCGAATTATACAGCAGGAAATGGCAAGCTTATTTCGCAAGCGATTCATAAAGTTTTAAATGATGTGCTAAAGAATGGTGTGACAGAGCAAGAAGTTGAATTTGCTAAAGCAGCATTGTTACAGCAAGATGCAACACGCTATGAAATAGACTTGGCAATGCATGACTTATTTGCAAAGCAGTTGAAGTTTAATCAGGATATGAAATATCAAATTGATAAGACCCAACAATTGGCAAAAGTCACTAAAGCGGATGTTGATGCTGTAATTAAGAAATATATTAAGCTTGATCAGTTTGTAGAAGTAATGGCAGACCAATACGGAAAGATGGAGAAATAAAACAGTAAACTTCATGTTTTATTTGTTGTTTAAATGAAAAAATCAAGTTTTTATAATTGATAATCGTTTACAATTATATTTAATGGTCAGTCTAAATTAGATTTTAATCTGATGAATGGACTGACCATTTTCCAATTTTAAATCTATGAAAATTAAAAGATTCCAGTTTTATTGAGCCTTTGTGTTTAAGTATAAGAGGAACTGAATCTTTTGGAGTGAACATGGCTTTTCGCTTTAATCAATATGTTGTATCCATCATTTTGTTGGGAATAGGGGCTTCTGTTTTTGCACAACCAGTGCTGTTAAAAACTGAGCAAAAAATTGAAGAATACAAATTAGATAATGGTTTACGTATTGTTCTTGCGGAAAATGATAAAGAAAATAAAGTGTATATGAGTACGATTTATCGGACAGGTTCTTTAAATGATCCTAAAGGTAAAGGTGGACTTGCGCATTTATTAGAACATTTAGCATTTAAAGGTACACAAAATATTAAAGGCGAAGAATTTCAACGCCGTTTAAATCAATACACCTTGTCGAATAATGCCAGTACAGATTATTACTCAACAAAATATATTAATGTGATTCGTCCTGAGAAAAATGCGATTAATGAAATTATTCATTTAGAAGCAGAGCGAATGGATAAGTTGGTACTACAAGAAAAATTTGTACCTTCTGAAATTGCAATTGTAAAACGCGAGCGTGAAGTTCGTTTAGATCAGCCATTTGCTGTACTTATAGATCAAGTATTTAAAACAGCTTACGGCAATCAGCATTTAGGTCGTTTGCCTATTGGAGATTTAAACGAGCTACAAACTATTCAAATGGGCGAGCTAAATACTTTTTATCGTAATTGGTATGCACCGAATAATGCTACGCTGATTATTTCAGGTAAGTTTGATAAAGCAGAAGTATTAAAGCAAATTGATGAAAAATTTAGTCCAATTGCTGCACGTAATATTCCACAGCAAGCTAAGGTACCAACATTAGATAATTCTAAATTTGCCAATAAAACGTTTGTGGTGCAAAAAGGAAGCGACTTAGCCAAATATAATATTTATTTAACTTCAGCCAATGAAAAAATAAAAACAGCTTTGGCAATGGCTCCAACTTTATATACCTTGCAACCAAGCGGTCATCTGTATCAAAGCATTGTAGAGTCTGGTACGGCAACAGCAGTTCCTGCAACAACATGGTTAGATAAAGATTTCAATATGGTATTTATGGGCGCTGTTTATGCACCAAATCATAATGAAAAAACAGTTCAAACGGCATTAAATAATGGTGTAGAGCAAAATAAACCATTTACGGATATTGAATTAAACCGTATTAAAAAAATGACCATTAACCAAGCAGATAGTATTAAAAATAGTGCTTCTGCATTGGGTTCACGTTTAGGCGATTATGCAGTCGCTTACAATGGTGACTGGAGCAAATATTTTAAAGATTTAGAAGAAGTTCAAAACTTAAAAGTTGATGAAGTGAATCAAGTCTACAAATCATTTTTAACGCCTCAAAACCGAATTATTGGTGATATTCAACCAACGCCTGAAGATCAGAAAAAAGCATTAAAATTGGATGTAAATGCAACCAATGCAAAAACTTTAGATGCATCGAGTGAAAAGCCTGAACCTTTAAAAGATATATCGACCTACAAAAAAGAAGTGAGTACTTTTGTAGAAGCTTCAAAAAAACATATTGAAACAACTGAACAAAAAATTGAACGTGGCGAATTTAAAAATGGCGTGAAATATGCGCTTTATCCAACGTCTACGCGTGACGATAAAACCTATGCCACTATTCATGTAGATTTTGGTACGGCTGAATCTTTATTTAACAAAGGGCAAGTTGTCGATTTAATGGCATATTTGATGCTACGTGGATCTGATAAATACAGTTTGCAAGATATTGCCGATAAATCGATTGAAGCGGGTGGTGGTGTTTCAGCTTCTGGTAGCGGTAATGGTGTAAATATTCAGGTTGTGGCGAAAAAAGAAAAGTTTGAAGAATTTTTCAAATTCGCAATTGAACTCATGAAAGCGCCTAAATTCGAACAAACACAATTCGATTTAATTAAATCGCAATCACTTTCAAGTTTAGACCGTCCATATACAGAACCAGATATGGTTTCTGCTTTAACCATCACACGTATTTTAGAAAAATTCCAACCAGGTGATTTACGTTATCACTTTGAGCCTGAATTTGCTAAAAAGGAATTAGAAGCTGCAACGAATGATCAGGTGAAAGCTTTATATCAACAATTTTTTGCCATGAACCATTCACAAATTGCTGTGACTGGAGATTTTGATGCGAAGAAAATGAAGAAGTTGTTAAAAGCTGAATTTTCGAAGTGGAATGGTAACGAAACGTATGAAAAGTTAATTACGCCATATTCAACATATTCTGCACAAAAGCATCATATGCTGGCGGAACAGCGTAAATTTGGTAGTTATGTGAGTGTCATGCCATTTCCTGTAGGTCAAGACCATCCTGACCGACCTGCGCTTGTGGTATTTGGAAATATTTTAGGTGTTTCACAGTTATCTTCACGTTTGGCACAAGAATTACGTGAAAAAAATGCTTTGGTTTATGGTTTTGGTAGCACATTAAACTTTAATGATAATAATGATAGTGGCGCTTTAGGTATTAGCGCAAATTACACAGCAGGTAAAGCAGCTCAAGTTTCGCAAGCTGTTCATAAAGTTTTAAATGACTTATTGAAAAATGGTGTAACAGAGCAAGAGGTTGAAGCAGCAAAAGCAGAAATCTTTAAAAAGCGTGTAACTGCATTAGAAGATGAGCGCCGTATTCACAGTATGCTTGCACCACAATTAGAACGTGGACGAGATTTGTATGCACGTGAAAAGCAAGATCAAGACTTTGCCAAAGTAACAAAAGCAGATGTAGATGCTGCAATTAAAAAATACATTAAGTTAGATCAATTTGTAGAAGTCATGTCTGATCAATATGGTAAAGCTGCTAAATAATCTTTAATATTTTCAATATTTAAAGCAATAAAAAAAGCCCAATTGGGCTTTTTTATTATGAGTTATAACTCAAAACACAAATGTGAATTAGTGTTTGTGGTCATGATCATGGTTGTGTTTATTTGCATGAAACTCTTCGTTATGACGGAAACGTAAATAGTTTTCGAACTGTTCACAATATTCGTCATAGTTATCTTCTAACATCATTTGGAATTGCTGAAGAATATAAGACATTACTTGATCTTTCGCATCACGCATTTCGTTGCCATCTTTAAAATTATTGGCAGCAACCCAAGTATTAAAACGAGCAGTACCAAATAGCATTGCAGCGCTTACTTGACCACGTTTTTCACTTGGTTTTTCCTGAGTTCCTTTTTCTACACGGCAAAACTCATTTGCTTGTTTGATAAATTCATCAGCGCGTTCAAAGAAAATAGCATTCAAAGCTTCTTCTTCAGTTACATCTGTCGCTTCGATCTTTTGAACCATGAGCTTTTCCTAGTATAAAAATCTGATGCTGCATTATAGGCAAAGGCTTGCAGAAACGGAACCTTTCGCTTAATCTAAAAATAGCCTAAGCATTATTCTGGAATATTCAATGCAAGATGCCATAGCGGTTCAAAGTTTAAAAAGTGACATTGCATTATTGCGCCAAAATATTTGGCCACCTGCAAATTTAGCTAATGTAGAAGGCTTGCCTATTTATTATGGTACAAAGTCTGAAGTAGGCGAATATTACAAACAATGGACGGGCTTAATTGAAAGGGCACAAGATTTATTTCAACCTTTCATGGAAGATGAAGTGCTTGATGAAATTCATTTGCCAAGTCACTTAAATTTGCCGTTATTTTATTTTCATGTAGACCGAATTCGTATTAATAAAACACGTGCGAAAGAATCGAAAACTTTTCGAGGTATTGCAAGTTTAATTGAAAAATGTGGGCAATTTGAACCTGAACAAATTTTAGCGATGTCTGAATGGTTAGATAGTGATGATACGGCTGCGTTAGTTGCACATCGTGAGTTTATTGATTTGAGAACTTATGTTTTTCAGCATGGTCAAAGTGATTACACGCGTACTCGTTTTTATGTGAATGGTATTGTGTTAAGCACGGAAGATGATTTTAAGTTGGTTGATGCGCGAGATAAGCCACGTAAGCAACGTAGCGATAGTTATAACGATCCTTTGGCAGATAACAATACGTGGAAAGTGTTTGGGAAGTATCGTTAAGAAAAATGATATAAAGTTGTGGAACATTGCTTAAATAATAAGCGTGGAACATGGAAAGCTGATAAAAAAACCCAACTCAGCTAAGTTGGGGTTTTTGTATTGGTGTAAAGTCATGATTTAAATAAGAAAATAACAACCATTTCGTATAGCGTGTATTATGTTAATTTTAGAAAATATAAAGAATCCAAATGAATGATGATAGTAAGTTTTGCTTCTGGTTAAAGTTGAATGTAGGCTTAATCACTCCTAAAGAAATTCAGACTTGGGCAGATAAAAAAATATTGGAAGACAATAACGATCAGTTTGTTCTAGATATTTGCTATCTAAAATCTGATGCTGAAGTTAAAAACTATTTTAATAAATTAATACGAGCTGATTTAGATATACATGATGAGCAGCTAATTTCTATCAATATTTTAAAAGAATACATATCTAAAAAAACTCCATCAAACTTAGATTCTGGGTTAAATCAATATATAACTGATGTTGAATTAATTTGTTGGCATATTAATGATTCAGATTTAACTTCTCTGCTATACATTTATAGTGACCAGATTAATTTAGCTTATCAAAAAGTTCTTACCATATCTGTTAAAGAAGCATTTGATGAATTTTCAAAGCATATAAATGAATGGCTAAAACAGTCCATTTAACATAATGGCTGTTATACGAAATGGGAAAAATCCTAGATCTGGGTCTAGGATTTAAATAAAAAACACTTATAAATTAATATGATAGTCTCAATATTAGCCCATTGTGACTTGTTTCAACTCTAATGAATCATCAAATTCAAAATGTAAATAGTTATCAAATATTCTGTATTTAAGCCAACTGTCACTTTCTTTTTCGGGGGTTCCAAATAGATTGGCTACAGATTGCTTCGTACTTTTATGATTAATACCTATGATCAGATCTTCTAAAAATGGGTATGGGTAATATTCTTCATTCTCTTTGACGTAAATGAAAATGGTATCTAGTATCTGATGTTCATTAAACCTGAACGTAACTCCTCTCTTAAAAAATTGCCAATAGAATAGCTTTTCTCCACCGAAATTAGTTTCTAATGAGTCAAACTCACTTGCAACAAGAATAACTGCTTTCAAAATATCTGAACTTGACTCTTTAGTTCCAAGACAGGACAAAAAAACCTCTACATCACCTGAAAAATTCACTTATTACATACCAATCAAAATTTTCTTTATCTTTTAGTTTTATCATATTTAAAGTGAAATCTCTGATGCAAAATTAAAATTTTCAAAAACTGCATCCATTTAACATAAAATCTCTTATACAAAATCTAAATATTTAATAAAAAAGCGAGGAGTCTATCCTCGCTTTTTTGTTTACTAAAACTTATTTCAAGAATTTACGACTCACCATAAATTGGTCAGTCACTTCCAATAAACGCTCTGCATAAACTTCTTGCTTTGCTGTAAGCCAACCTAAAACAAACCAATCACTCGCTTCCAATTCTGTTTGCTGAATATATAAAGCAGAAGAAGATAAAACCAAATATTCATGTGCTGCAAGTTGCGCGTCATTTAAAGCTTTGCTGTATTTTTGCAAATTTTTAACATCATAAATATGGGTTAAAATTGGAAAGCTAAACTTCAACTCACTAATATGCGTTGCAAGTAAATCTAGGCTTTCAAAATTACTGATGTCTGCTGCAATTAAACTTTCCTGCAAAATTTTATACTGATGTTGCAACGTATTTTGAGCAAAAGCCTTTAAATCTTGTTTTTGCTGAACATCATTTTCTTCTAAACTAAAAATTAAAAGCTCAAGAAAATGATGAACGTTTTGCGTAGATTTAACTAAATTATTCAACTTTTCTTTAGCGTAAAGAATGTCTTTTTCTAAGTTTGAAGATGTATTTGGGTTTTGTAAGAAAGTGCCCAAAGTATCTTGCATGTGTTGTAAATGCTGTAGGTTTTCAAATTGCTGTTTAAACGCATTTAACTGATTTGTCCATTTACTCGAAAGAGAAGGGCTCCAATCTTTAAATATATGCAAACTTAAATACAAATGATTCAGCGCTGTTTGAGCTTGTTCAATATGCGCTTTTTCAGCAAATCCTGCCGATATTGCAGCAATATTGGGCAATAAATGTTGAAGCTGTTGAGAAATTAATAAACGTAAATTTTTATCTGCGCTGTCTTTTTTACTTAAAATAAAGTCTTTTGCATATACAGCAGGACTTACATTTTGTTGTTGTGCCAATAAATTTCCAATTTCTGCTTTGCTACGTACATCTAACCAAAGTTGATACTTCTTCACCCATTCAAAACTAAAGGCAAGTAAACTTTTAATTGAGCCTTCTTTAAGTTCAAATTCCACTTCATGAACAGCTGTTTCTGCATGTTCAGAGCGAATTGAACCAATATCTAAACTTACTTCAATAGTTGTATCTTCAAAAGGAATAACACGGAAAGTACGTTCAATATCCGTTTCAAATTGGAGTTTTAACGCATCAAAATTTTGCCCTAACGCATTTGTTAAAATTTGAGTCGCTTCAGTATCGTCTTTATAAATATCTAAATTGAGTTCAGGAGCTTGCTCAGTTTCGCCTAAGTCATAATTATGTTCAAAACGTTGAATATGACTTTTTCCAGCTGCTTTTAGGGTTTGAATCCAGCGAGTACCTTCTAAACGTAAACGAAGTGCAGCATGATTTTGTGCCAATAAACGATCTTCGGTATCAAAATATTTTGCTTTTAATTGAATGATTTCTGACTTTTTAGGATCTATAGCTTTAAGTAAAGCATTGCGTCTTGATTCATGAATTTGAAATTTTAATTCAACTTCGGTCATAAGTTTTGTCCTAGTTTTAAATCTCAATATGTGAGATGCGTCAGTTCATGTGAATATGCGTTATTAAAGTTATGTATAAGCGCAAAAATTAATCTTGTATAAGTTCAGCTTTCGATTGTAGCGAAAATCTATTTTCATGTAAGACTTGACGAATCTAGATTACAAAGAAGTGGCTTTAATTTGAGCAAAAAATGGTTTAACGTGTTTAAAAAATATCAGGAAGATATAAATGAACATCAAGATGGATCAAAATTTCAATGTCGATATTCAACAAGAATACACATTACCAATTAAAAATTATCATGAATTTTATCGTTTTTATTTAACTGAGCATCGAAATATTATGAGCCGTCGCTTACATGTTGCAGGCAGTAGTATTGGCTTATATTTTTTTGCAAAAGGCATTAAACAACGTAAAGTAAAATATTTTGCCTATGGTTTGTTGTCTGGTTATGCGTGCGCTTGGATTGGTCATTTCGTATTTGAAAAAAATAAGCCTGCTAGCTTTAAACAACCTATTTATAGTTTTATTTCAGACTGGAAAATGTTTTCAGATGTTTTACGTGGCAACTTAAGCTTGAAAGATAGATCGCTTGATAGAATTAAAAATTGATGTAAATATATACAAAATTATCTGATTGGTGAAAATATTCTTATGATTCGTATAAAAAAATAAAATAAATGCTCTATTCTTTGTGAAAATAGAGTAGAGTAATCGAACATTAAATTTATTTAATGAAAAAATACAGAGTTTCCAAACCTAGAGTGACCTCTCTAGGTTTTTTTTATGCTTAAAAAAAGTAATAATCAAAATCCACCATAAAAATTATAAATTCCATTCGGTTTCACTGATTTATTATCTTGGGTTGTGAGATAATTCAACTTAAGACAAATTTCGGCAGATGTTATGCGCGGTTTATATTTAATTACGAATGATGATCCTATTGAACTTTTATTAGCGAAGCTTGAAGGTGCAATGGCAACTTATGAAGTGGCTGTATTGCAATACCGTCGTAAAAAAGTGGTTGATAAAGAAGCCAAAGCCTATGAAATTGGCTATATGAAGCATTTGTGCGATCAATATAAAGTGCCTTTTGTGATTAATGATGATTTAGATGCAGCAGTTGAATATGGCGTAGGCGTGCATTTAGGTCAGGGCGATGGTTCAATTGCTGAAGCTGTAGAACGCTTACATAAAAATGTACTCATTGGTCGTAGCTGTAATAACTCTATAGAATTGGCGGAACAAGCCATTGCTGATGGCGCAAACTATGTTGCTTTTGGTGCAATTTATGCCACAGGTACCAAGCCTGAAGCGGGTAATATTGGTCTGGAAACGTTAAAACAAGCAAAAGCGAAGTTGAATGTACCTATTTGTGCAATTGGTGGTTTGACTGTTGAAAATAGTAAAGAAGTGATTGAAGCAGGTGCAGACCTTTGTGCTGTGATTAGTGATGTTTTAGGTCGCTCAATGTCTACAGTTGGTCAACGTGTGTATGATTGGTCAGAATTATTTGCTGAACAAGCTTAATTTTTTTATTTTTGAGTTGAGTGATTTTCATGAGTTTATCTCCAAAGCAAGAACAACTGTTTAAACAAGCAAACAAACATATTCCTGGTGGCGTGAATTCACCTGTACGTGCATTTAACAGCGTAGGTGGAACGCCAGTATTTATTGAAAAAGCACAAGGTGCTTACCTTTATGATGTTGATGGCAAGCGTTATGTCGATTACGTTGGTTCATGGGGACCAATGATTTTAGGTCATGCTCATCCTGCAATTATTAAAGCTGTACAAGATGCCGCTGTAGATGGTTTAAGTTTTGGTGCACCAACGGTTCACGAAACAACTTTGGCAGATATCATCTGTGAAATTATGCCGTCTATTGAATTGGTTCGTATGACCAATTCAGGTACTGAAGCAACAATGACCGCAATTCGTCTTGCACGTGGTTATACAGGTCGTGACAAAATTGTGAAGTTTGAAGGCTGTTACCACGGTCATTCAGATTCACTATTAGTAAAAGCAGGCTCTGGCTTGTTAACAAGTGGTGAAGGTGAGGCGACATCGGCAGGTGTACCAGCAGATTTTGCTAAACATACACTAACGCTCCCATATAACGACATTGCTACTTTAAAAGAATGTTTTGCTAAATTTGGTTCTGAAATTGCAGGTGTAATTGTTGAACCTGTTGCAGGCAACATGAACTTAGTAAAACCAATTGATGGTTTCTTACAAGCCATTCGTGATGTATGTGATGAACATGGTTCAGTATTTATTATTGATGAAGTAATGACAGGTTTCCGTGTGGGTTTAGGCGGTGCTCAAGCGCATTATGGCGTAACACCAGACTTAACGACTTTAGGTAAAATCATTGGTGCGGGCTTACCTGTAGGTGCTTTTGGTGGTAAACGTGAAGTGATGGAATGCATTGCACCACTTGGTAAAGTTTATCAAGCAGGAACATTGTCGGGTAACCCACTTGCAATGCGTGCAGGTATTGAGATGTTCAAACATCTTCGTGCTGAAGGTTTTTATGAAAAACTAACAGCGCAACTTGAAAAGCTTTTAGTAGGTTTACAAGCGGCTGCCGATGAAGCAGGTGTACCGTTTAAAACTCAGCAAGTTGGTGGTATGTTTGGTTTGTACTTTACAGATCAACAAGATATTACTAGCTTTGACTCTATGTTGAAATGTGATGTAGATGCATTCCGTAAATTCTTCCACGGTATGTTGTCACGCGGTGTAAACCTTGCACCATCAGCATTTGAGGCAGGTTTTATTTCTGCTGCACATTCAGATGAAGATATTGAATTTACCATTAAAATGGCAAAAGAAGTATTTGCAGAAATAAACAACAAATAGTCTATAAATTAGCTAAACTAAAGTCCGTAGTAGATTTACTGCGGGCTTTTTTTAAGCATAAATTTTAGAATAATTTAAGGACATTTTATGAAAACTACACACACTTTAACTTTAGCAGATGCAGAATTTTTATTAGATCAATCACAAAAATATGCTGTTGAACATTCATTTAATGTCAGTATTGCTGTTGTAGATGTGACAGGTAGTCTTTTGATTATGAAACGTATGGATGGCGCTGCACCAATTAGTGCAACAATTTGCCAAGAAAAAGCAAAATGTTCTGCATTAAGTACAAAACCTTCTAAAGTATTTGAAGATATGATTAAAAATGGTCGTAATGGCTTTCTTTCAATTTCAAACTTTGTTGGTTTATTAGAAGGTGGTTTACCAATTGTTTATGAAGGACAAGTGGTTGGTGCTGTAGGTGTTTCTGGTGTTCAATCTCACCAAGATGCTGAAATTGCTCAACATGCAATTGATAAGTTTTTAGCTCAAGCGGGTTAATAAAACTCTAAATAGCGATAGTTAGATTTGTTTATTATTTAAATTTTGTCTATCTATCGCTTATTTTTTATATTATTTCATCATTGAATTACTCGTATAATTCATTTAATTGTCCCAAATCTTTTTCTCAATGTTCTATTCATTTCCAAAGAAAATTCAGTTACAAGCCAGTTTAGCCAAATGGGCACTTTCATCTACAGACAGTGTTTTACTTATTCTTGGTTTAGATGAATTACAACAAGATCAAAATTTTGAACATTCAGAATTGAATCAACATTTAACGAGTTTAGTTAAAAAAGCGAAAACGCTAGAAATTCCAATTGTATCTTTAAATACAAATGAACTTATGAACGGCATGATGTTTTTAGGTGAGCAAGTGAGCCTAAGAAAACAGCTTATTGTTACGGGAAAAATCACAGCTCAAGCAAAGCAATTAGTTGAATATTTGGGTTCAGTTACTGAAAATATTTGCGTGATAAATGATGCAATTTTACTTTCAAATATTGAACAACATATTCAATGGATTGAAAGTATTTCTAAGCAAAAATATCATCATACAAACATTTATACTTTATTGCGTTTGTGGACTTTAAGTGCGCCCAAAGAATTTATTCTTTCAAGTAAAGGAATTTTGTTGTCTATTGCAGAAGCTTTAGATATAGAAGCATTAGAAATTGATCCAACTATAGATTTAAAAAATTACGGATTAGATTCTGTATCTATAGTGAGTTTAGTTGGATTATGGCGTGCAAATGGCGCAAATATTCAATATGAAGATTTTACAAAATATCCAACACTTGAAAAATTATTGGCTTATTTAGTGAATCGGCAGTAAAAAGCGTAAATTGAAAATTTTATTGAGATAAATCGGAAATTTCGTCGGTTATTAACGCTTTAAACATTGTATTTTAAACCTAAGATTCTTATCATTGCTCGCTTGTTTTCGTGATCAGATTGGAATAGAAACTTGAGTAATTTTCTAAGCGAACACCTGATTCATCGTGATGAAGATTTCATGGTGATTCATAAACCAGAAGGAATACTCACTGTTCCCGGGAAAACAGCCGATTTACAAGATTGTGTCATCAATCGCTTATTAGACATTGAACCTAAAACGTTGCTTATCCATCGTTTAGATCGTGATACATCAGGTATTTTGGTTTTCGGTTTATCTAAATTTGGTCAAAACAGAATTTCGCGTCAATTTCAAGAAAGACAAACTTCAAAAATTTATCAAGCCGTTGTTGCCGGACATTTAGAAGGTGAGGGAACTGTAGATGTTCCTGTCATTTATGATCCATCTCGACCGCCATTGCATATTGCAGAACCATCTCATAATAAACCTGCGCTAACACATTGGCAGGCAACAGAACATTTTCAAATTCAGGGACAAGATGTAACTCGCGTAAAACTTACGCCAATTACAGGTCGTTCTCATCAACTCCGTGTACATATGCAATATTTAGGTCATCCAATTATTGGAGATACTTTGTATGCAACAGAAGAACAGCAAAAGCTTTCTGAAAGACTATGTTTACATGCGGAAAGATTAAGCTTTAATCATCCAAAAACAGAACAGCCAATTGATTTTTATTGTGCTGTGCCTTTTTAAGATGAAAGTGTTTCAAGAGATTTAATTTAGCTCACTTTTTAGTGGGCTTTATGTCAAAATATATTGCTTAAAGGTGTGGTTTTTTGATCAAATGCTAATCAATGGCATTGGATAAAAAATACATCCTAACTTCTAGATAAAGGTGGAAAAAATTGCAGCAGTTTGCTATTGGTCAACGTTGGCTTTCAGACACAGAAACAGAACTTGGTTTAGGAGTTCTCATTGATGTAGATGAGCGATCGGTCAGCATTTTATTCCCCAAAAGTGATGAAACTCGTGTCTATGCACGAAGCAATGCACCTTTAACCCGTATTATCTTTAATACTAAAGATGAATTAATGGATCAAGAAGGCACAACGTGGATTGTTGAGTCTTTTGAAGATCGCAATGGCGTTATTCGTTACGATGTTATTCGTACTCTTGAAGATGGTACGGAAGAGCGTAAATCTTTAAATGAAACCCGTATTGGCGCAACAATTCAGTTATCTAAACCGCTAGATCGTTTACTTGCAAGTCAAATTGATTATAAAGAATGGTACGATTTACGTATTGAATCTTTGCTTATGCAAGCGAATATGAAATCTAGTCCATTACGTGGCATGATTGGTTCGCGTGTGGGTTTAATTCCGCATCAGCTTTATATTGCACACGAAGTAGGTCAGCGTTTTGCACCACGTGTTTTACTTGCCGATGAAGTAGGTTTAGGTAAAACCATTGAAGCAGGTTTAATCATTCATCAACAACTTAAAACGGGTCGTTCTGAACGTATCCTAATTTTAGTGCCAGATTCACTGCAATATCAGTGGATGATTGAAATGCGTCGTCGTTTTAATCTTCAATTTTCATTGTTCGATTTAACACGTACTGCGTCTATTAAAGAACATGATCCAGATTTAAACCCATTCTTGACAGAACAATGCATCATCGCAAGTGTCGATTTAATGATTGACCATGATGATTTACGTGAACAAGCAATGGAAGCAGGTTTTGACCTTCTTGTTGTCGATGAAGCGCATCATTTAATGTGGAGCGAAGAAGATGGCGGAAACGATCGTTATGACTTGGTTGAAGAACTAGCACAACAAACTGCGGGTGTATTGTTACTCACAGCAACACCTGAACAGCTTGGTGTAGAAAGTCATTTTGCACGTTTACGTTTGCTCGATCCGCAACGTTTTAGTGCTCTAGATCGTTTCTTAGATGAAGAAGAGCAATATCAACAAACAGCTAAAATTGCTGAAGTGTTGATGTCTGACTTACCTTTAGAAGAAGCACATTTAGCTGCAATTGAAGGCTTATTAGGTCATCGTATTGAAGATCATCCTGAACAGCGTTTCCGTGCAATTCACGAATTATTAGACCGTCATGGTACAGGTCGTATTTTGTTCCGTAACACACGTGAAGCAATTCAAGGCTTCCCAGGTCGTGATTGTCAGCCTGCACCTTTACCAGCACCAGAAAACTGGTCTAAAGAAGGTAAACTACGTGAACAAATGTGGCCTGAAGAAGCACAATTAGACGGTGCTTGGATGGAAACAGATCCACGTGTTTCGTGGATTATGGAAATGCTTCGTACGCAGTTAAAACACAAAAAAGTGTTGTTAATTGCACGTAGTGGTCCAGTTGTTGAAGCTTTAGAAAATGCACTTCGTATTCATGCAGGTATTCGTACCGCAATGTTCCATGAAGGTATGAGCTTACTCGAGCGTGACCAAGCTGCAGCTTATTTTGCTGAAGACTCTTATGGCGCACAAATTTTATTATGTTCGGAAATTGGTTCAGAAGGTCGTAACTTCCAATTTGCATCTGACTTAATTCTATTTGATTTACCTGCAAACCCAGACGTACTTGAACAACGTATCGGTCGTTTAGACCGGATTGGTCAAGAAAAACGTATTCAAATTCATGTGCCTTATTTGCTTGGTACTGCACAAGAACGTATGTTCCGTTGGTACAACGAAGCTTTAAATATTTTTGGTAATATTTCACCTACAGCGCAAACTTTACAAGAAAACTTTATTGTAGATTTAAAAGACTGTTTGCTTACAGATATGGGGCAAAAGTTTGAAGAGTTACTTGAAGCGGTTGTTGTTCAGCGTGAAGCTTTAGAAGCAGAACTTCAAAATGGTCGTGACCGTTTGCTTGAGTACAACTCTTGCCGACCTATTGTGGCGCAAGAAATTGTTCAAGCACTTGAAGATTATGATGACAACACGACTTTGCCAATGTTTATGAAACGCTTTATGGCGTCTACAAACATCGATTTTGATGAGCAAAGTAACGGTACGGTTATTATTAAACCAACCGACCAAATGCAAGTTCAAGGTTTAACACTTGATGAAGAAGGCATGACGGCAACGTTCTATCGAGATCAAGCACAAATTCGTGAAGATGCTGAGTATTTAACGCTAGAACATCCATTTACAGAAAGCGTAATGGAAATGATTGGTACGCAAGGTTTTGGTAGTACAAACGTTGCTGTACTTAAATCTGCGGCTTTACCACAAGGTTCTGTGCTTCTTGAAGTTTGGTTTAAGGTAGATGTTGTTGCACCAAAAGCATTGAACTTACCATCTAGCTTACCGCAACAATTAGTACGTGTATTATTAAGTGAAAAAGGTCAGGATTTATCTCAAAAAATTGCACCTGAAATTTTAAAACCTTATATTCATCACTTAGATGGTAATAGCTGTCGTCAGGTTGTAAAAGCACGTCGTGATATTATTGAAGCGCGTTATGCACAAGCTTTAGATATTGCAAAAGCAGCTTTACCAAACTTCAAAGAACAAGCGAAAGAAGTGTATGGTAATAAGTGGCAATATGAAATTGACCGTTTAACTTACTTAAAACAATTTAATCCAAGCATTCGTGAAGATGAAATTGCACGCCTACAAAAATTCCAAAAAGAAGGAATTAGTTTGTTAGATGGATTGGCTGTAACACCAGAAGCAATTCAGGTGATGGTTGTTGTGAAACCATAAGTTAGAATAGTAAAAAAGCACCTTCGGGTGCTTTTTATTTGCTTATATTTTTCACATAAAAAACCCGCGAAAATCGCGGGTTTTTTAAATCTGTTTTAAAGCAGATTATTTTTCAGCAGCAATAGAAGCAATTGCAGCATCTACGCCTTCAATTGAGTCTGCAGCTTTTTTGATACGTGCAAGTGCATCAACAAGTACTTCGTCAGCAGTTGCATAAGAAATACGCATGAAACCGCCTAAACCAAATGCATCACCAGGAACAACTGCAACACCAGTTTCTTCCAATAACCATTCAGAGAATTCTGTGCAAGATTTCAAACCTTTCGCACGAATTAACGGACGGATGTTTGCGTATGCATAGAATGCACCATCAGCAGGTAAGCAAGAGATACCGTTGATTTCGTTCAAGCCGTTTACAACTAAGTCATGACGACGTTTGAATGCTTCAATCATTGGCTCAAGAACATCTTGAGGGCCATTCAATGCAGCTTCAGCAGCAACTTGTGAAATAGAAGTTGGGTTTGAAGTAGATTGAGATTGGATTTTTTTCATTGCACCAATAAGCTTAGCAGGACCCGCTGCATAGCCAATACGCCATCCAGTCATTGCATATGCTTTAGACACACCGTTAAGAACGATAGTGCGGTCATAAAGGTCAGGTGCTACAGTTGCAATGTTGTAGAATTCATCATCCCAACGAATTGGTTCGTACATATCATCAGAAGCGATATAAACTTCTGGGTATTTACGAAGAACTTCAGCTAACGCTTCTAATTCAGCTTTAGTGTAGATCATACCTGTAGGGTTTGAAGGGCTGTTTAAAACAACTAAACGAGTTTTGTCAGTAATCGCTGCTTCTAATTGAGCAGGTGTGATTTTGAAACGTTGCTCTTCACCACATTTTACAATTACAGGAACGCCTTCAGCGATGATTACCATATCTGGGTAGCTTACCCAAAATGGCGCAGGGATAATAACTTCATCACCTTTGTTTAACAAAGCTAAAGCTAAGTTAAAAAATGATTGTTTACCACCACAAGAAACCAAAATTTGGTTTGCAGCATAGTCAAGGTTATTGTCACGCTTAAATTTAGCAATAATTGCTTTTTTAAGACCTGGCGTACCGTCAACAGCCGTGTATTTTGTGAAACCATTGTTAATTGCTGCAATTGCTGCATCTTTGATGTGTTGTGGTGTATCAAAATCTGGTTCACCAGCACCCAAACCAATAACATTTTTACCTGCAGCTTTTAATTCAGCAGCTTTATTGGTAACAGCAAGTGTAGGGGACGGTTTGATGGCATTTACACGATCAGAGAGACGTACGTCCACGGCAGTATTCCTTCTTATGGGGTTTAAAAAATAAAAAGCATTTAATCTTATCCTAAAATGAGGCTGTTGGGCGTACATAATCTTTACAAAATCATAAAAAAAGTAAAAAAATGATAAAGCTCATGCATTTCCTTATATCCAATTTGTGCATTTAAGCGCAAAGGGTCGCGAAGCTTTCAAAAATTACGTACAATATGTGCAGTTATAATTGAGTGAATCTAATGAGCACCCAAAATACTCCCAAGAAAAAACCTGTGGTAAAGCTACCTTTCCCTGTGAAAGAAGTAAACGATGCAAAAAGTGCAGATGAGGAAGTGGAAGGTTTACGTCCTAAACCAACACCTTATGCTGACCGTACTTGGATGCCTCCACGTGGTACACGTCGTTCGATGGGTAAACGCTAAAAAAATAGGTGCATTAAGCACCTATTTTTTTTAATTTTAATAAACTCTTCAGCTATTAAGGCGTTGCTTTTAAGCCTTCGTAAAACTCTCTCTTCTGAACATACATAAGTTGATCTGCACGTTTTAGCATATCTTCAATTCTTTCATTTTCTTTAGAAGTTGCAGAACCAATAGAGAAACTAATTGGTTGATTAGAATAAAATTGATTATCGATGTGAATGAGTTCAATTAAGGCATCTAAGCAATTTTGTAGTGCTATTTCATCTGCACCTGGTAGTAAAACAACAAATTCATCACCGCCAATACGAGATGTGCTATAAAGCGTGTTTTGAATAAGTTGTGTCAAAATCCCGCCTGTACGTCTTAAAAGATCATCACCAACATCATGTCCTTGAGTGTCATTAACAGGTTTTAAACCATTCATATCCATAAAGATACAAGAAACGGGACGTAATGAATTTCGCTCTAAGCGATTAATTTCAGCAGTAAAGAAAGAGCGATTATAAAGCTTTGTTAAAACATCATGTTTACCCAAATATTCTAAATAGTTCTCTGCTTTTTTACGTGCTGTAATATCGGTTAATGCCAGTTGCGCCATGCTCCAATCATTTTCAAAACCAGGGAAAATAGTAAATTGAAGTAAAACATGTCGAATACTGCCATCTAAAGCGTAGTTCACAGCTTCACATTGATGGTGAATGTTGCCTTTCCAAAGTTCGATAAGTTGTCCACGGAAAGTTTGCAGGGTTTCAGGGCCAAATACTTTATAAATATTTTGCAGTAAGTGCTCTTTAGATGAAGCACCAAATAAATTTAGCGTTGCTTGATTTACATCAATAATTGAAATATCACGTAGACATTCAACAATAAAATCATTGTGAACATCTAAAAAAGTAACAAAGTCTTCAATACCTAAAGCTTTTAAATGATCTAGACGAGTTTTGATTCGACTAAAATCTTCCACCCATAAAGACGTGGGTGAATAAGTGAAACGTGCTTCTGCAATTGAACGACTGCGCATTTCTAAGCGGCAAGCATCTTGATAAGAAGTAATATTTTCTGTGCTGAGTAAAATGAGTGATAAATCATTTTCATGACCAGGTAACACTGTTCCTCTTAAATGAATATCAAGGCGTTTACCAGATAATGAATAATTCACAGCAGTATTTGAAAAACTGAGCTCTTTCTTCCAAAGCGCAAGTAACTCATGTATATGGCTTTCTGCCATATCATTGCTAAAAATTTTGCTTAAATTTCCCCGTAAATGATCTATATCTTTAGCTTCATAAAGATCTAAAGTTTTCTGATTTACTTTAATAATTTTAATTAAATTTGCGCAGTGTAAAACTCGAGAAGTATCTTCTTTTAAAAAGGTTTCTAAGTCTGTTACACCATCACTTTTCCATAGATCGAATTGGTTTTTGACTGCACTAAAATCTTCGAGCCAAAAAGGAATGGGGGACAAATCAAAAATAGAAGAATCAAGAATCTCCATTTTATTAATACCTAGCATTTTTATATGTTCTAATGTGTGAAATATATCACTAAAAAGTAAGTAATAACATAAGGATAGTGATGGAAGTGTTATGAAATATCTATTATTTTTATATTGTTAATCGATTTTATGAAACATACATTAATTAAACATAATATATGTTTCATGTGTTTGATTTGGGTGTAAAAGAGTAATGATTATTTTTTGGCTTTATGTGCAGGTTTGGGGGCTGATATTTCACGTGAACCATTCCATACATCTATAAAGTCAGATTCATTAATTATGTAGAGTTCGAGTATTGCCAATACAGCTCCACCTAAAATGAAACGTGATGCAGAAAGCGCTGGAAATTGAACTGCTTTTGAACTTAAGTTGTGTAAAATATCTTCAATTTCAAAAGTTCGATCTCGACCATTACTGTCATTTGGATACATTTGAGTGTTAATGATAATTTTCGCTAGGCTAATTTCATTGTCAGTTAAGTTAAATTGTTCAAGTGAGCGTTCATCTTCTTGAGCCGCATAAATACGGTCTTCATTAAAAAGTTCATGTAGAAATTTTTGATTGAGTTTAGGTAATGATTTTTCTACAAAAGGTCGAAAAGAAGCAGGAAAAATCACATTATGGCTAATGCCTTTAAACATCGGTGCGATTTCTTCAACTTTATAGCCTGCAATTCCACAGCCAATAGATGTTAAAAAATATTTATTTTTCGGATGATTTTTTGTATAAGTTTTAAAATCATCAATATAGTGCTGAATTTGAGAAAGTGGCATTTGTTGTAAATGCTCATTCATAGTTGGAATTGCAAAGCTTTGACCAGACCATCCACGACCTACGCCATTCAGCGCACCAAAATGCTCTAAAGCAGTTTTTGCCGCGCCAGAACTATGTTCACCTGCCAAATTACTTCCAAAGACAAAAGTAGTGTCTTCAGCTAAGGTTTTAATAATGCTTTCATCGTGATATTGGTAAGTCATGGCGTGCTACTGTATCTAGATTCTTCACTTCATGTTGCCTTTGAATAGCGGAGGGGTCAAGCAAAACTTAGTCAAAAAAAACTCTATAAAAATTGAATAAAACATAAAGACATTGATCAATTTTTTAACAATAAAATGAATGAAAAATTATGATTATTCTTTGTTGTGAGTGCGAATCTGCTAAAATCTTTTGTTCTAAAAATATATTGAGTAATAGATCTAGTGAGTGAGCATCAACCTTTCGAATTAGTAACTAACTATGCGCCAGCAGGTGATCAGCCTCAAGCGATTGAAAAGCTAGTACGTGGTGTTGAACAGGGTTTACGTGATCAATTATTACTTGGTGTAACGGGGTCGGGTAAAACCTATACCATGGCAAATGTTATTGCTAAAACGCAAAGACCAACTATTGTTATGGCACATAATAAAACTTTAGCAGCCCAACTTTACGGCGAATTTAAAGCATTTTTCCCACATAATGCGGTCGAATATTTCGTGAGTTATTACGATTATTATCAACCAGAAGCTTATGTGCCATCTTCAGATACTTTTATTGAAAAAGATTCGTCTATTAACGACCATATTGACCAAATGCGGTTATCTGCAACGCGTTCATTATTAGAACGTCGTGATGCCATTATTATTGCATCTGTTTCTGCAATTTATGGTTTGGGTGACCCAAATGCATATATGAGCATGTTGCTTCATATTGTGCAGGGCGATTTCATTAATCGAGATGACATTATTCGTCGTTTGGTTGAAATGCAATATTCAAGAAATGAGCTTGAATTTTTACGTGGTACTTACCGTATTCGTGGCGAAATAATTGATATTTTCCCTGCGGAATCTGAACAACATGCTATTCGAATTGAACTATTTGATGATGAGGTTGATTCGATTCGTTGGTTTGACCCAATTACAGGAAAAATGGTACGGAAAGTACCACGGGTAACAATTTATCCAAAGAGTCATTATGTAACGCCAAAAGATAATTTAGAGCGCGCAATTGGAACCATTAAAGAAGAATTAAAAGAACGTTTAGTTTTCTTTCGTGAAAATGACAAACTGCTTGAAGCTCAGCGCATTGAACAGCGTACACGCTACGATTTAGAAATGATGCAACAGTTGGGTTATACCAACGGTATTGAAAACTATTCACGTCATTTATCGGGGCGCCCTGCGGGTGAAGCACCACCTACATTGTTTGATTATATACCCGATGATGCATTGCTCATTATTGATGAATCTCACGTGACAGTTCCACAAATTGGCGCCATGTATAAAGGTGACCGTTCACGTAAAGAAAACTTAGTAAATTACGGTTTTCGTTTACCAAGCGCATTGGATAACCGACCAATGCAATTTGATGAATGGGAGCGTATTGTTCCTGCGACAATTTATGTGAGTGCAACGCCTGCACGTTATGAATTAGAAAAATCTCAGCAAATTGTAGAACAAGTTGTACGTCCTACAGGTTTGATTGACCCTGAAATTGAAATTCGTCCTGTGTTAACGCAGGTTGATGATGTTCTTTCTGAAATTAATATTCGTTCTGCGATGAATGAGCGTGTTTTGGTCACAACGCTGACCAAGCGAATGGCGGAAGATTTGACATCCTATTTAAAAGAATATGGTGTAAAAGTCGCATATTTACACTCTGATATTGATACTGTTGAGCGTGTTAAAATTATTCATGATTTACGTATGGGCGTACATGACGTTTTAATTGGAATTAACTTATTACGTGAAGGCTTAGATATGCCTGAAGTATCTTTGGTGGCAATTCTTGATGCTGACAAGGAAGGTTTTTTACGTTCTGAAAGATCGCTTATTCAAACCATTGGTCGTGCTGCACGTAATTTGAAAGGTAAAGCAATTTTATATGCAGACCGCATTACAGATTCTATGCAAAAAGCGATAGATGAAACAGATAGACGTCGTACCAAACAAATCGAATTTAACAAAGAGCATGGCATTACGCCACGTAGCGCAGTTCGCCAAGTGATTAAAGAAATTGATACGGGCGAGGTGTTAGATGATGATCAAATTGAACGTCAAATTTCAGAGCAAGATAAAGCAATTACAGCAGATGAACACCATTTAATGTCAGATCCAAAACTGTTTGCTAAGCATTTAGCGAAACTTGAAAAGGAAATGATTAAAGCCTCTAAAGAGTTGCAATTTGAACAAGCCGCTCGTTTAAGAGATGAGATATTACGTTTAAAAGCACAAATGATTCAGTTGAGTTAAATAGTTGAAATGTTTATTACATTTTTCAACATTTCAAGCTTAAAAAATAAGCTATTTTAAGAGTGAGAACATTAAAAATTTAACGAAAGGTGTATGTATGACAAAAGGAAGCGTTCCTAAAGCAAGTTATAAGCTTGCAAAAATTGCACTTGGTGGTGCAGTTTTAGTAGGTTTGGGTATGGCGACTATGGCATATGCAGAACAAAAGCCATTACATACGGTTGAAAAAGTTGAATTAGATAAATACTTAGGTGTTTGGTATGAGGTTGCTCGAAAACCTTTATCTTTCCAGAAAAAATGTGCAAGAGATATTTCCGCACGTTACACATTAAATGAAAATGGCAATGTTGTTGTAGATAACCGTTGTTATGATCAAGAAGGAAAATTGAGTCAATCTTTGGGTGAAGCATATGTGCAAAATGCACCTTTTAATTCGAAGTTAAAAGTAAGTTTCTTACCTGAAGCAGTTCGTTGGTTGCCTGTAGGGCGTGGTGATTATTGGATTCTTAAACTAGATGAAGATTATCAAACTGTTCTTGTCGGTGAGCCGAATCGTCAATATATGTGGCTACTTTCACGTGATACAGATGTAAAACCAGAAGTACTAAATGAGTATTTAGATTATGCAAAATCTGTTGGTTATGATTTGTCTGATTTAATTCAAACACCGCATACCAATAAAGACTAAACTTTATAAATAAAAAAGCCATGTTTTGACATGGCTTTTTTATTGAGTCTGTAAACTTTTATTTTTAGTTTAGAGATTTAGCATATTGAAATAGATATACTGAACATTAAAGAAATTTAGAACATGATATAAAGTGAACAGGGGTTGAAGATGTACAAAGGCGTAGCATTGTCGGTTTTGGCATCTCTTACTTTTGGTGTGCTGTATTTTTATACAGAAGTTTTAAAACCCCTAAATAGTGAAGAAACCTTTGCATGGCGAATGCTAGCAACAATTCCATTTGTTACTTTATTAATGTGGTGGATGGGCGACTTAAAACTTATTTCCGATATTTTAAACCGTGTAAAAAAACAACCTATATTAATTTTGTGGCTTATTTTAAGTTCCATATTGTGTACATCTCAATTATGGCTTTTTCTATGGGGACCTATTAACGGTCGGGGTTTACAAGTTTCATTAGGGTATTTTCTTTTACCTTTAGTAATGGTGCTCATAGGCTGTGTGCTTTATAAAGAGAAATTAACCAAGTGGCAGATTGCTGCAATTATGCTTGCTAGTGTAGGTGTAGGGCATGAAATTTGGCGTATTGGTTCTATAGCTTGGGAAACAGCTTATGTTGCGCTTGCTTATCCGTTATATTTTTATTTACGCCGTGTATTTAAAACAGATAATTTAGGCGGTTTTTGGTGGGATCTAGCTTTAATACTGCCACTTTCTATTTATTTGGCATTTGTGTATAGCGATACCATTTCAATTATTACAGCATTTCCATATTTAGTTTTATCAATTATTGGTTTAGGCTTTTTAAGTGCGTTAGGTTTGGGTAGTTATATTCTCGCAAGTCGTTATTTACCGTTTGTGATTTTTGGTTTGTTAAGCTATTTAGAACCTGTGCTTTTAGCATTTGCTTCAATATTACTTGGTGAGCGTGTTCATGCAGCCGAGCTATTTACTTACATTCCAATTTGGATTGCAGTATTGCTTCTTGTGATAGAAGGTACTTTGCATTTAATTCGTCAAAAGAAAAAGCAAGATGAACTTAAAATAAATGCCAAAAACTTGGAAGCTCGAATAGTGAGAGATGAAGATAAATAAATTTAAATTGAGTTGATTTAAATTTGGATATTTGCATGGAAATTACTTTTATTTTCTAAAAGAAAATTTTTCTTAATATATTATTGATTAAATATAAAAATGACAAGATATAAGCTATTATTTGCACAAATAATATTTAGATTAATGATCTTTAAATCAAGGGGCTTGGTGTGCAGTCAAATGCTATTCCATATCAAATACGTGCAAAATTATTGCAACTAGAGCCAAGTTTGGATTCGGATTGGCATCTTACGGTTCTAGAAGTTCTTAAAGATGCAGAGCAACAATTATGTGAAGATATTGATAGTCAAATACTAAAGCCCAAGGAAATTCATTGGAATCGCCTTGCGAATACTTTTGAATATAAAGCAAATACAAGTTTAGCAATTTTAAGACATCGTCTTACGCATCCTAAAATGGGCGAGTTTGCTAAAACATTAAGCGAGTCATTAGAAAGTTTAAAAGAACTTAGTGATAGTTTAAAAATTGCAGATTATTTAGAAAATGCAATTGAGCAAATTAATCAAATACAAGTTGAAGAGGACTTTGTACTTCAACGTGAGAAAATTTTAATTCATCGTACATTTTTATTAAATGCTGCAAAAATTATTAGAAGAATAAAAATAGATGAACTTCAAGGTTTAAGAAATTTAACGGAAGAAGAAATTAAAGGTTTTATTGTAGAAGTCTATATTAAGCAGCAACTTCTTGATTATTGGTATAAACCCTTATTAAAGAAGGATTCTGAACTAAATAAACTGCCAATCTTTAGATATTTGATTTTACGTGAACAAAAGGTTCGCCATTTTCATATTGTTAAAACGTCATCGTTTATTTATCTCGTTGCACCTGTCATGCATGTTGAAAATAACCCGTATTCAATTCGACGTTTTTTAATTGAGGAGCAGGGTGCGCTTCCAGATCAAATTTTCTTAAATGCAATTGTGCTGGATTTATCGAAGTCTGAAGAAATTCAGTATATTGAAAATTTAAAAAGCTTAATTAAGCGAATGGTGACTATTCAAAGTCAAATTCATTTAGATGTGATAGATGTTGTTCATCAACTAGAAGAAGTTTATGAAGATAAACTGATTCCTTTATTAATTGAACCTATTCAGTTTGTCGCAAAAAATGCAGATGTTGTTGCACAAATGCATTTAAAGAAATTTGAAAATGTATTAACAGGCGAGTTCTTTTCATTAATGCATGTGGCATCGAAAAAGCATTTATCTCATATAGAAGAATTTGATTATTTATATTTAAAAGGGCATCGATTACTTTCAGAATTATTGGCATATTACAGAGAGTTTAAGTCTCAACCATCATTAATATTTAATCATTATGTGCAAATGTTTGAATATAAATTATTTGCTTATGTGAAGTTACTTGAAAAACGCAAACAAGAATGTTTTGTTCCATTAAATGAAAATGATTGGAATTTTATGCATGAACGTTCAATGCAACCTATTCGTGCTTTGCAGTCTACAATAAGCCAGAACCTTGTAGATTATCGTGAACTTAGAATGTTTATTAATAAGTTTAAACGTGATCAAACAAAGCAGACATCGTTGTTAAAGCGCATGATGAAGTCAGATCAGGCAGAAAATGATTTGCTTGATGCTCAAAAATCTTCTATTGAATTAAAGCGGAAGATTTTCATGAGTATTCTAGATATTCCTCGCTCTTATCCAAATGCGAGCGTATTTATTGAATTTGAAAGTATGCATAATTTTACCGATAAACAGCGACATTATGCATTTCCATGTGGTGACAATGGCTTAACACGGTTGCCAATTTTATTAAGTGTACCAGATACCTATACAGAGTTTGATGTAGAGGAGTTTAATGCGCTTATTCAATACGATTTAAATTTTTCGTCATCTTCTAGAGCTGAAAAAATAGGTTTAGATGATCATTCACCTATTTCGTATAGCGTGTAAAGGTATTAATTGCATGTAATTTCATCAATTAAATGAATTATTTAAAACCGCTAAATATACGATTTAGCGGTTTTATTTTTTAAATCATGAAAATAATTGCTACTATTTCATAAATTTATAATGAATATACAAGAAAATAGTACAGTCTTATTCAGCTTTTGATACAAAGTTGCCTTTAATTCCATTACAATTATGGGGTTTATATATTTATGATTCGCAATTAATTAGAGGACGTATCTGTGAGCAAAGACAGTATCATTGCCCTACATACAGAGCACCAAGGTCGCTGGAAAAACCGTGAGGAACTAGCGGAACGTATGATTGCCCTAGTAGGTCAGTTGTATCGTGAAAAGAATATCGTAGTTACAGTTTATGGTCGTTCTTTAATTAACCGTTCTGTAATTCAGATTTTAAAAGCTCACCGCCGTACACGTGTATTAGACGTAGAGCTTTCTGCTGTTCATACTTTCCCAATCCTTGAAGCTTTGGCGAAAATTGAAAATATTGGTTCTGCAGAAGTAGATTTAGGCAAACTCGCAGTTGAATTCAATGCTAAAGGCGGCGATATCAATGCGTTTGTTGCAGAAGCTGTAAAACCTTTAGCGGGTAAAGACACAGCTGTAGAACATAAAGATGTTGTTCTTTATGGTTTCGGTCGTATTGGTCGTATCTTAGCGCGTTTAATCATTAGCCAATCTGGTCTTGGTCGTGGTTTAAATCTTAAAGCGATTGTTGTTCGTAAATCATCTGATGGTGATTTAGAAAAACGTGCTTCACTTTTACGCCGTGACTCTATTCATGGTCCATTTGCAGGCACAATTTCTGTAGATGAAGAAAACGAAGCAATTATTGCAAACGGTAACTTTATTAAAGTTATTTATGCATCTAACCCTTCTGAAGTTGATTACACAGCTTACGGTATTAACAATGCATTAGTCATTGATAATACGGGTAAATGGCGCGATTCTGAAGGTTTAGCTCAACACCTTAAATGCCCAGGCGCTGCACGTGTAATTTTAACTGCACCTGGTAAAGGTGAGATGAAAAACGTTGTATATGGCGTAAACCATGCAGACATCTTAGATGAAGACACAATCATCTCTGCTGCAAGCTGTACTACAAACGCAATTACACCAACACTTAAAGTGTTAAACGACAAATACACAGTGATTAATGGTCACGTTGAAACAGTTCACTCGTTCACAAACGACCAAAACTTAATCGATAACTACCATAAAGCTGACCGTCGTGGTCGTGCTGCTACATTGAACATGGTTATTACTGAAACTGGTGCTGCTAAAGCTGTTGCTAAAGCACTTCCTGTTCTTCAAGGTAAATTAACAGGTAACTCTGTACGTGTTCCTACACCAAACGTATCTTTGGCTATTCTTAACCTTACTTTAGGTCAGGATGTAGATCGTGATGAAGTAAACGAATATATTCGTCAAATTTCAATCAATTCTAAGCTACAAGGTCAAATTGGTTATACAAACTCTACAGAGGTTGTATCTTCTGACTTTATCGGTTCGCGTACTGCGGGTGTGTTTGATGCGCAAGCAACAATCACTTCAGGTAACCGTTTAACAGCTTATGTTTGGTACGATAACGAAGTTGGTTATAGCTGCCAAGTATTACGTATTGCTGAACAAATGGGTGGCGTAAGCTACATTAAAGTTCCTGCTGAAACAAATGCATAATTTGTGATGTAGACAAAAAAAGAGCCTCAATTGAGGCTCTTTTTTTATGTGATATTTGAATTATACAAGTAAAGATTTAATCGTTTCTTCAAGTGACGTAGTCGGGCGATTTAATAAAGTTTCTAAGTCTTTACTATCACTTAGCATTGCTCCATTTTGAGCTTCAATATCTGCTTCAACAATCACATTAACTAAACTTTCAGGTAAACCTGCTTGTAAAAGACCTTGTTTGTAATCTTCAGAGGATAAGTTGGTATAAGCCACAGTTTTATTGCTAACTTTCGAAATGGTTTCTGCCAAAATTTCTAAGTTAAATGCAGTAGAGCTTGCCAATTCATAAATTTTATTTTGATGAGATTCGCTAAGTAATACATTTGCAGCAGCTTCCGCATAGTCAGTTCGTGGCGCTGCGCTGATTTGAGCATTTTGAGTTGCTCCATATAAAATGCCTGTTTCAATATTATGAGCAATACCTGCTAAATAATTTTCGCTATACCAATTATTTCTTAAAAAGGTATAACTTAATCCGCTTTCACGAATCAATTGTTCGGTTTCACGGTGTTCTTGTGCTAAACCTAAAGGCGATTTGTCTGCTCGTAAAAGACTTGTATAGGCAATATAAGGGACTTTGGCTGAAACAGCAGCGTCAATAACAGCTTTATGTTGCGGTGTACGATGACCTACTTCGTTCGCTGAAATAAGTAAAATTTTATCTATACCTTGTAAAGCAGGAACAAGCGTAGCAGGTGAGTCATAATCGAAATAACGAATATCAACTCCTTGTGCTTTTAAATGTTCTGCTTTTTCTACATTGCGAACTAAGGCAACAATATTTTCAGCTTGAGTTTGTTTTAATAGGTGTTGAATAACGAGTTGACCAAGTTGACCCGTTGCGCCAGTAATTGCAATTTTCATATTTTAATCTCACATTATTTTGATGAATAAATAAACTTGATCGATGAATATTAATTTGTTAACTTACCAAAAGAAAGTACATACCAAAAAGTAAGTTAATTACTAAAAAGGAATATTTTTATGTCTAGCTATGAAACGAGTAAATTATTAGGTCAAGTTTTATCTACAGATTGTCCATCTCGGGAAATATTGGAACATTTAACAAACAAATGGTCTGTTCTAGTTTTGAGATGTTTAAGTGACGGGGTACATCGTTTTAGTGAGTTAAAACAGCGTATAGAGGGCGTGAGCGAAAAAATGCTTTCACAAACGTTAAAAATGCTTGAGCAAGACGGTTTTATTTTACGTACGGTTTATCCTGTTGTACCGCCAAAAGTGGAATATCAACTGACAATTTTGGGGTCACAAGCAGCCGAAAAGATGAATTATTTAATTCAGTGGATTGAGCGTAGTTTGCCTGAGATTTTAGATAATAAAAAAACAGGATCTTAGCTTGAATTATTATTTGACTCTTATTGTTTTTTATTAAACTTAAGTTTTGGGTAAATCGCTGTTAATCAATATGTTTTTGCTTATTTTGCACTAAAAACACTCAGTTTTTAGTGTATAATTATTTCTTTATTAAGAATTAAAGTTAGTCAAATGTTTTGTGAAGGTGTTGTAAAAACTTATAACGAAGATAGGGGTTTTGGTTTTATTAAAGTTGAAAATCAACAGAAAGATATATTTTTTCATATTAAAGATTTTCCTAACAAAAATATTCAACCAAAAATAGGTGAAAGACTTAAATTTAGAATTTCTAATGATCATAATGGAAAAGCTAAAGCAGAAAATATCGTACGTTTAGATGTTTATGTTGAAGAGCGTCAAAATATAAATTCGTCTGTAGCTTATTCAAAAAGACAAACCAACCGCAAAAAACAACAACCGAAAACTTTTAATTTTTTAAATTTCATATTGGGTTTTGTTATTATTGCTGTTTTTTTAGCAGTGTTTATTCCTTTTGTGACAGGGATTTATAAAAGAGAAACTTTAAAAAGACAAGTTGCTGAACCAATGGCAATGGTCTCCAAAACTACTGATAGCACTACAAACTCAAATTTTAGATGTGATGGGCGTAAGCATTGTAGTGAAATGAGCTCTCGTGATGAAGCTGTATATTTTATTAATAATTGTCCTGGAACTCTTATGGATGGCGATGGTGATGGTGATCCGTGTGAGGGGCAGTTTCGTTAGATCGAAAAAATTGAATTGATATGCTCTAAAAGTCGAAAAATACAAGATATATTTTTCGACTTTTATTAACAAACTGCTATGAGGTCGCTTTCATCTTTCTAAAATCCCATCGATCAATTAATAAAATTCCTATTGAGAAGACAAGACCAAGAACAACACAACCAATCCACTCATAATGTTCCCATGCATATACAGCCCCTAAAGAACCTAAGGCAGCACCTGTAAAATAAATGGTCATATACACGGCATTAATTCGTGAGCGAGCCTTACCATCAATGCGATAAACTAAATTCTGATTTAATACATGGAATGCTGTTAAACCAAAATAGCTCATTAGCACGCCAATCGCATAAATCCAAATATTTTGTTGTGCAAAGAACAACGGAATGCAAGAAAATAGCATGAGCATAATGCATAGCTTTGCGACAAAATTTTCTTTACCTAAGCCAACTGTTTTACCTGACCAACTTGAAGAATAAATCCCAATTACACCTAAAAGTCCAAAAAGACCAATTTCAAAGTCAGAGAAATAATAAGGCGCAGTACCCAATACAAGAGTCATAGAGGTAAAGACCATCGACAAAATGCCAAAACCTAAAGCACCTGCACAGGCACGGCGAATAAGATGTGGATTATCTTTCGCAATATTCCAAAGCGAACGATAAATTCCACCAACGGTTAAACCTGCTTGTGCAGTAGTATTTGGAAGTTTTTTCCACATAATGATGGCAAAAAGAAGAGTGATAATGCCACTTGAAAAATACACGCCTTCCCATGACCAATAGGTAGAAACAAATCCTGCAAATGTACGAGATAAAATGATCCCCATCACCAAACCACTCATGAGCTTTCCTACGGTTGCTGCACTTGACTCAGGAGGGCTAATGGTTGAAGCAAAAGGAATTAATACTTGGGCAGAAATTGCACCAAAAGTAGCACATAGGGTAAAAATATAAAGCGTAGATAATGTCGTACTAAAGGATAATAAAATTTGAGAGAGCGCGGCAAATACCATTAAGCTCACAATGAATTTTCGCTTATTTAAATAATCGCCTAAAGGAACAAGTAGCATTAAACCTAGAACATAACCAATTTGTGCTACAACCACTGCAAAACCTGCTTGGCTTGTTGTTACCCCTAAACCTTTCTCGATAGAATTAATTAAAGGTTGGTTGAAATAAGCTGAACCTGCACATAAACCACATGCAAGTGCCATCAGTAATACAAATTGAGATGACAAAGGTTGAGTGTTTTTCCTTTCCGCAGTAGACATAAGCATACTCAAAATTTTAATTGTGAAACTATAGGCAGGTGAATGCTAAAGTAGAAATAATTAAAAACAATCATTTAATTGTTGAAAGGTATAGATGATTGAATATATGAAAAATAAGCTAAAATAAATTAATTGAATAGGAAAATAATCAGGACGAGCTAAGCGAATCATTTCTTTATTGTATTGTGTGTAAATATAGTCGAGAAATTCTTTAAAATGTGGCAGAATATGGGGTTTTAAAGTTTTTAGAGGATTGGCAATATGCGCTTTGTTGATGAAGCAGTCATTACCGTAGAGGCTGGCGACGGTGGCAATGGCGTAGCCAGTTTTCGCCGTGAAAAGTTCGTACCATTTGGTGGTCCAGATGGTGGTGATGGTGGTCGTGGCGGTAGTATTCATATTCAAGCCGATGACGACACAAGTACACTTGTAGATTATCGTTATACCCGTAGATACCGCGCAGAACGTGGTAAAAATGGTCGTGGCGCAAACTGTGCAGGTCGTGGTGGTGAATCAGTAATTCTAAAAGTTCCAGTTGGAACAACTATTGTTGATGTAGAGTCTGGCGACATTATTGGCGATTTGATCGAAGACGGTCAAAGCGTAATGGTTGCCCAAGGTGGCGATGGTGGTTTGGGTAATACACACTTCAAATCATCTACAAACCGTTCACCACGTAAATGTACACACGGAACAAAAGGTGAGTTCCGTGAAGTACGTTTAGAACTTAAAGTATTGGCGGATGTTGGCTTGCTAGGCATGCCTAATGCGGGTAAATCAACCTTTATTCGAGCAGTTTCTGCTGCAAAACCAAAAGTTGCAGATTATCCATTTACCACTATGGTTCCAAACCTTGGTGTTGTAGATGCTGACCGTTATCGTTCATTTGTAATGGCGGATATTCCAGGTCTAATTGAAGGTGCATCTGAAGGCGCGGGTCTTGGTATTCGTTTCCTTAAGCATTTAGCACGTACACGTATTTTATTACACATTGTAGATGTTCAACCAATTGACGGTTCTGATCCTGCATACAATGCAAAAGCAATTTTGAAAGAGCTAGAAAACTTCTCTCCTACGCTTTCAAAATTACCAATTGTATTGATATTAAATAAAGTCGATCAATTAGCTGAAGAAACTCGTGAAGAATGGTGTAACCATATTCTTGAAGAATTACAGTGGAACGGTCCTGTATTCAAAACTTCTGGCTTAACGGCTGAAGGCACGAAAGATGTCGTTTATTACTTGATGGATCAAATTGAAGAACAACGCGAACGCGAAGTTGAAGATCCTGAATACGCAGCAGAAATGAAAGCATTCCGTGATCAGCTTGAAGCTGAAACACGTGAGCAAACATTGGCTGCGAAAGAGGCATATCGTGAAATGCGTCGTCAACAACGTCTTGCTGGTATTTTGGGCGAAGACGATGAAGATGATGAAGACGACGATAACGATGTAGAAGTAGTTTACGTACGTTAAGCTCTTATGGAAGAGTAACTGAGGACAAGATGATAGAAGTGGTAGATGGGCAACGTCAGCTCAAGGGTTGTAAACGAATCGTTGTTAAGATCGGATCATCTTTACTCACAGCAAATGGGCAAGGTTTAGATATAACTGCAATTTCGCATTGGGCTGAACAAATTGCAGATCTACACAATGCAGGACACGAGATTATTCTTGTGTCATCGGGTGCTGTGGCTGAAGGCATGGTTCGAATGAAACTTGAGAATCGACCCATAGATCTACCTAGTCTTCAGGCGTGTGCCGCCATTGGTCAAATGGGTTTAATACATACATGGTCAAGTGTGCTTGAAAAACATAGCATACAAACGGCTCAAGTATTATTAACCCATGATGACTTGGCAGATCGTCGACGCTATTTAAATTCATGTGATGCTTTGCAACACTTAATTGATTGGCGTGTGATTCCTGTTATTAATGAAAATGACACGGTTTCTACAGATGAAATTCGCTTTGGTGATAACGATACTTTGGCAGCAATGGTTGCGGGTCAGGTTCATGGTGATTTGTTAATTATTCTGACAGATCAACAAGGTATGTTCGATTCAGACCCTCGTTCTAACCCAAATGCTAAACTTTTTGACACTGTTCGTGCTTTAGATGAAAGTCTATTCGATATGGCAGGCGGTGGTGGTAAGTTTGGTCGTGGTGGTATGTTGACCAAAGTTCGTGCTGCTCGTTTAGCTGCAAAGTCGGGTTGTCCTACGCTTATTGCAAGTGGGGATAGTGATCGAGTTCTTTCTCGTTTAATGGCGGGGGAAATGCTCGGTACATTGTTTGTTACGGACAATGATCGTATTACAGCTCATCAACAATGGTTAGCTGCTCACTTGCAAACAGCAGGGCGTTTAGTCATTGATGATGGTGCTGTGAAAGCAATTAAAGAGAATCACCGTAGTTTGTTGCCTGTAGGTGTAAAAGTTGTAGAGGGGCATTTTGAGCGCGGTGATGTGGTTGAATGTGTCGATATTGATGGTGGTCGTGTTGCTGTTGGTCGTGTGAACTTTAGTTCTCGTTCGGCTGATATTGTAAAAGGCTTATCTTCAGATAAAGTTCATCAGGTTTTAGGTGAAGCTCGTTCACTTGAGATGATTCATAGAAATCATATGGCGATTTATTAATACATTTTTGAATAGATGTTGAAAGGCTTAATTCTGTAAAGAGTTAAGCCTTTTTTATTTTAATGTATTAAATTAATTCAACAAAATGATAGAGAATTTAAATTAAATCAGAGAGCACGTTCTTTTAATTTGATAGGGTAAAAGGGAGTAGTCTTTAGAAGGTATTCCTGAAATGATAGGTTTTCCATTTTTATCGTAAAAAAATGATATATTGTTCTGAGACTGAGTTTTACAATTTATTTCATATTTAATAATAGAATATTTTTCTGAACCAATATTTTGGTTATAGATGGATCTAAGTTCTATAAGGATTTTATTTTGGTCGTTCAATGGTTCTCTAATTAGGAGCATTTATTTGATAAAAAAATCAGTTTGGATCGAGCCTAAGACTTTAGTGCCTTTGGGAGGTGTTTTAAAATTTTCTTCAAATTCTTTTATATCAATAGATTCAATGGATGAAAAAACTTGAGAGCTAATTATTGTCGATAAAAATAATAAATATTTTTTCATTTGTATGAACCTTGAAGCAAGTTGTTATAATTATGGCTAATGAGGTGCTTATGTAAATAGGAAGTCTATAAATAATTTTGACTATATAAGCGCAAGAAAAGTGTAAAATTAGTAATGTACTTACATAGTATAAATATACATAATTTGCTTTTAAATTAGAAATTTTTAATAACATTTGATTTTAATAGCTATAATTTTTTATTGAATTAACCCTTTATTAATTAAAAAGGAAAATATTTTTCGGTAAAGCATCATCACCCAAGCCATAAGTCGCTCTTTATAGATATTCCATAGTTTTAGACCTGAAATATTTACAACAAAAGCAAAGAAAAAAGCACCAAACATATCTAAAGGGAAGTGAACGCCCACATAAACACGTGCCCATGCAACTAACCAAGCGACGGCAAGAAGTAATTTACCTAATTGTCTTTGTGATGAAAAATAATAAGACAAGGCGAGTCCACTAAAAATACTCATATGATTACTTGGAAAAGAGCCAGTAGGTGCGTGCGTTAAAATGGTTTCGCCAACGTTCATTACAAACGGTCTTGGTGTATCTAATACAAAAGATAAAATTTCACTAATGAATAACGTAATTGATGTAAATATAAATGCTTTTAAGATGTTCTTTTTAGTTTCAATGTTGCCAATAAGCCAAGCACAAATAAAACTTAAAAATACAATGTAAATTAAATCATGTGCGATAAAAGTTGCATACGACACCATAAAATGAGATGCCTGCTCTGGAACATTAAAGATGTGAAATAAATATAAATTTAAGTTTTGAAAGGGCATTTTTAAAGAAGATAAGAATAGAAATTTAATGATTCACTTTAACTAATTTATTATTTTTATTAAGTGGATTTATTGTTAGTTTGTTTTAATAAAGATCATATGAAAGAGAATCAAAACCGCAGTAATTGTATGCGGTTTTGATTTCATAAATCTTATTTTAATTGAATAGAGCCATTTGCATTTACGGTAATTTGAGATTCACCACTTGCCATTTCTTGTTCTGGCATTGCATCTGAACTTGAAGCTTTTAACATTGCCATACGTGGTACAGCTCGATTGGTATAACTATTTGTATTTAAATTCAGATTAATGAGTTGATAACTGGGTTTATTCCAAGCTTGAGCCAATGATTTTGCGCGTTGTTGAAAATTTTTAGATGCTTCAATCATGAGTTCATTTTCAACTTTCTTACGTTGACTATCTGAAACATTAAAGTTAATAGATTGGGTCAGGAAGTTTTGTTGAAGTTCGCTAATAAGTTGGCTTGCAGCTTTGAAATCTTTACTTTCTAAGCGAATTTCAGCACGACCACGCCATTCTTTTACTTTGCGATTATCATTGTCATAAATTGGATATGTACTTTGCGAACCTGTTTCAACCTTAATTTGCGTATATTTTTTAGCTGTATTAACGGCTTGTGTCATTAATTGGTTGATTTCACTTGAAAGCTGAGCAGGTTGTTTATTTGTCTTCTCTATATATAAAACAGCCGTCATTTCATCATTTGAAATTTTACGTGAAGCTTCAGCTTGAATATTAAGAACATTGTAATTTAAAACTTGGTTGTCTTGAGCAAAAGCTGGAGCAGAAATAGAAGTTGTTAAAGCAAGTGCTAAAGTAGTGTAAAAATGACGCATATTTATTCCTAATATTTAGCTATATTTATATTGTTTATAGCATAAAAATTTTATGTGCATCATTTATGCAGGAACTGTAGTTTCTCTGTAAAAATAGATTTCTCTGCTGAGTTAACTACGTTAAATAAAATTATTAATTTTTAGTGGGTTATCTATCGATTGAGTGTGCTTTTTTTAATCTAAAAATATATAATAAAAAATAGGCTTTTCTTTTATTTGTCACAGCGTAAGATGATAATTCAATCTATTGGGTAGTTGAATGTAATTTTCCAATAAATTAAGGGTAATTTAATTTCCTAAAAGTGTTTATTTTTTAGAAAAATTAGGTATTATCCGCCTCCTAGTTAGTGAATGCAGAATCTGCGAAATTAAACTAACTAGAAAACCATAAAGCACCGAGTCAAAAGACCGAAAGTCCCCCGACTTATTTCTTTCAACCCATATCAGAGATGGTAATTCGATATGAGCGTTTCTTCAGTAAATCCTGCCACTAAGTCTACTAACGAATACTACCTGACTCGCCAAAGTCAGATGGAATCTAATGTTCGTAGCTATCCACGTAAACTTCCACTTGCGATAGCAAAAGCTTTGGGCTGTTGGGTTACCGATGTTGAAGGTACAGAGTACCTCGATTGTTTAGCTGGGGCAGGGACTTTGGCATTAGGCCATAATCACCCTGCGGTCATTCAAAGTATCCAAGATACACTTGCAAGCGGTTTACCGTTGCATACTTTGGATTTAACAACACCTTTAAAAGATGCTTTCACTGAAGCACTACTTGAGCAGTTACCTGGTGGTAAAGCTGAGTATTGCCTACAGTTCTGTGGCCCGTCTGGTGCAGATGGTACAGAAGCAGCAATTAAATTAGCAAAAACTTACACTGGTCGTAGTTCAGTAATCAGCTTCTCAGGTGGTTACCACGGTATGACTCACGGTTCTTTAGCAATGACAGGTAACTTGTCTGCTAAAAATGCTGTGAATGGCTTAATGCCAGGTGTTCAATTTATGCCGTATCCGCATGAATACCGTTGCCCATTGGGTATTGGTGGTGAAGCAGGTGTTGATGCATTAACTTATTTCTTTGAAAACTTCATTGAAGATGTAGAAAGTGGTGTAACTAAACCTGCTGCTGTTATTCTTGAAGCAATTCAAGGTGAAGGTGGTGTGGTAACTGCACCTGTAAAATGGTTGAAAAAAATCCGCGAAGTGACAGAAAAACACAACATTGTGTTAATTCTAGACGAAGTTCAAGCGGGCTTTGGACGTTCAGGCAAAATGTTTGCCTTTGAACATGCGGGTATTGAACCAGATGTAGTTGTAATGTCTAAAGCTGTTGGTGGTAGCTTACCGCTTGCAGTGCTTGGTATTAAACGTAAGTTTGATGCTTGGCAGCCTGCAGGTCACACGGGTACTTTCCGTGGTAACCAACTTGCTATGGGTACTGGTCTTGCAACAATCAAAACCATCAAAGAACAAAACTTGGCTCAAAACGCACAAGAACGTGGCGATTTCTTACAAGCTGAATTTAAAAAATTAGCTGTAGAATTCCCATGTATTGGTAACGTGCGTGGTCGTGGTTTAATGCTTGGTGTTGAAATTGTAGATGAGCGTCAAGCGGCAGATCATATGGGTTCTTTACCAGGTGATTCTCAATTGGCAGCAGCAATTCAAGCAGCGTGTTTCGACAACAAATTGTTGTTAGAAAAAGGTGGTCGTAACGGTACAGTAATTCGTTTACTTTGCCCGTTAATTATCACTCATGATGAATGTGTTGAAGCCGTTGCTCGTTTCAAAAAAGCAGTTGCTGAAGCTCTAGTTGCAGTTCGAGGCGCATAATGGTTGATTTTGCAGAACATCGTAAAGCGTTATTCTGCAATGATGCACAATCCATTGCTGACTACCAGTCAGCAATGGATTCAGCTGTAAAAGCTGTATCTGCATGGTTGCAAAATGACAAAATGTACACGGGCGGTAGCATCAAAGAGCTTCGCTCTGCTATTGCATTCAATCCTTCGAAAGAAGGTTTAGGTGTACAAAAATCTCTTGATCGTATGGTCGAGCTTTTCTTAAATAAAAGCTTAAAAGTACATCATCCTCATTCTTTAGCGCATTTGCACTGCCCAACAATGGTAACAAGCCAAATTGCGGAAGTGCTGATTAATGCAACAAACCAGTCAATGGATTCATGGGATCAAAGCCCTGCAGGTTCATTGATGGAAGTTCAGTTGATTGACTGGCTTCGTCAAAAAGTGGGCTATGGTGCAGGTCAAGCAGGTGTATTCACCTCTGGCGGTACACAGTCTAACTTGATGGGCGTGTTGCTTGCGCGTGATGCGTGTATCGCGAAAAACTGGAAAGATGAAAACGGCAATCCGTGGTCTGTTCAGCGTGATGGCGTGCCTGCGGAAGCAATGCGTAATGTGAAAGTGATTTGCTCTGAAAACGCACATTTCTCTGTTCAAAAGAACATGGCGATGATGGGCATGGGCTTCCAATCTGTTGTGACTGTTCCTGTGAACGACAACGCACAGATGGATGTAGAAGCACTTGAAAAAACGATGGCTCACCTTCAAGCTGAAGGTAAAATCGTGGCATGTGTGGTTGCAACTGCGGGTACTACCGATGCAGGCGCAATTGATCCATTGAAAGAAATTCGTGAAATCACCAACAAATATGGCGCGTGGATGCATATCGATGCGGCTTGGGGTGGTGCGTTAATTCTTTCTAATGATTATCGTTCTATGCTAGACGGTATCGAGCTTTCTGACTCAGTTACGCTTGATTTCCATAAGCATTATTTCCAAACGATTTCATGTGGCGCATTCTTGCTGAAAGATGAAGCGAACTATCGTTTCATGCATTATGAAGCGGAGTACTTAAACTCTGCTTATGATGAAGAGCATGGCGTACCAAACCTTGTGTCTAAATCGCTACAAACAACGCGTCGTTTCGATGCATTGAAATTGTGGATGACGGTTGAAGCATTGGGTGAAGAACTTTACGGTTCGATGATCGATCACGGTGTTGGTTTAACACGTGATGTTGCAGAATATATTACTGCAACTGACGGTCTAGAAATGTTGGTTGATCCACAATTTGCTTCAGTATTATTCCGTGTAATTCCTGAAGGTTATCCAACAGAATTACTGGATACACTCAACCAAAACGTAGCAGATGAATTGTTTGCTCGTGGTGAAGCGAATATTGGTGTAACTAAAGTGGGTCAAGTTCAATCATTGAAAATGACGACTTTAAGCCCAGTTGCGACTTTAGACAATGTGAAGAACTTGCTTGCACTTGTGCTTGCAGAAGCTGATCGTATTAAAGATCCAATTGCAGACGGTACATATGTAACAGCATTAGATTAATTTAATGCTTTACATAAAATAGGCGCTCACTTGAGCGTCTTTTTTTTGAGAATTACATTACAATTTTTTGTGAATCATCATTATTATTTTTAAAGCATGATATATTATTTATAGGTTAAATAAGAAATGAAAACCTCAAATTACAAATAAAAAGACATCTCAAAATATGTGTCTACGGAGAGAAAATGAATACTAAAAAAATGGCATTCAAAACATTATTGCTTAGTGCATTTATAAGTACTCAAGCTTATGCAGCAGATATCATTATTAAGAATGCAAATGTATTTGATGGTACGGGTTCAGACCTGATTAAAAATGCAAATGTCATTATTGAAAATGGCAAGGTTAAAGCCATAGAAACAGGTAGAACTAAAGAAAAGGCTAATCAAATTATCGATGCAAAAGGTAAAACGGTAATGCCGGGAATTATCAATAGCCATTTGCATTTGTTTTGGAATATGTATGACTTACCACCTAAAATGCCGGCAACCAATGATGATCAAGCTAAACAATTTATTCATGGTGAGTTGAAAGAGCGATTACATGATCATTTAGCACATGGAATTACGTCTATTTTATCTCCAATTGATTTTTGGCCTTATATTGATGAAGTGAAAAAGAAAGTAGAAGCAGGCGAAATTTCGGGACCACGTGTATTTATGGCTGGTCCTGTACTCATTCAATCGGGTGATTATTATGCGTGTGCAGGTTTGTCAGGTGCAGAATTAAAATGGTGTGATGAGCATGTTCGTTTGCCAATTGATACGCCAAAACAAGCTAAAGCATCGGTACAAAAATTAGTGGGTTATAAAACAGATGTTGTTGTTTATGACGGTGTCACCAATCAAAAAAAATTTAATCTGCCATCTTTAAAAGCAATTGTTGAAGAAGCACATAAAAATAATTTGAAGGTGCTTGTTCATAATGCTGATGCTAAAAATGTCCCAGCGATGATTGAAGCGGGTGTAGATGTATTTATTCATCCACCTGCAATTACTAAAGATACAGATGGACGTTATTTAAAAGTATTAGGCGAGAAGAAAATGCCACTTGCGATTACGCTTGGCTTTATGGAGCGTTACATTGGGTTAGGTTTCGCTTCTGAAAAGGACAAAAATGATTATGACATTATGCAAAATAATATTCAGGTCATGCTAAAAGCAGGTGCAACGCCATTATTTACATCGGATGTGCCAGGTATTCCTGCAAAGGAAGTTATTCCAATGGTGACAGGTGTTATGAAAGGTCAGGGCATAGACAATAAAACAATTTTATTATCTGCTACACGAGAAGGTGCTAAAGCTTTAGGTGTGACAAATTTAGGGACGCTTGAGCAAGGTAAAATTGCAGATTTAATTCTTGTAGATGGTGACCCATTAAAAGATATTAAGGCGCTTGAACGTGTTCAATTGGTTGTAAAAGATGGTGCTGTTGTTGTAAATCATCTTAAAAAATAAGATATTCAAATATTGAGTTTTAAGTTATTTAAGAACTGGAATTCGATAGATAAATATTTAAAAATTATAAATATCCGTGCATTTTTGTGCGGATATTTTTATTGAATAGAAAGTATAAAATTTTTGATTGTGTGCCAAATATAATAAAATCGTAATATAGCTGTAATCTATCTGTCATATTATCTGCTCAAAATGCAATAACACAGAACAAGTACAAAACTAAAAAAAGTGGCGTACTCCAAGTTTGCATAAAAGAGAGATTCAAATGCGCTATACAAATATTGCAATTGCATTAGCAGTTTCAGCGGCAGCTGTAGCAACAACAGCAAATGCGGCTCGTGACACAATTCAAATCGCTGGTTCTTCAACAGTACTTCCATATGCAAGTATTGTAGCTGAAGAATTTGGTAACACTTTTCCACAATTTAAATCACCTGTTGTAGGTTCAGGTGGTAGTTCGGGTGGTTTGAAACAGTTCTGTAATGGTGTTGGCGATAACACGATTGATATTGCAAACTCTTCTCGTCAAATTAAAAGTACAGAGCTTGCTGCATGTAAAAAAGCAGGCGTTAACCAAGTATTAGAAATTAAAATTGGTTATGACGGTATTGTATTTGCATCAAACTCTAAAAAAGCGGCTTATAAATTACGCCCACAACATGTATTCGCAGCTTTAGCAGCTGAATTACCATCGAATGGTAAAATGGTTAAAAACCCGTATACGCGTTGGAACCAAATTGATAAATCACTTCCAAATGAACCAATTACTTTAGTAATTCCAGCTTCTAACCACGGTACACGTGAAGTGTTCCAAGAAAAAATGGTAGAAGCAGGTTGTGAAACATATTCAGCAATTAAAGCTTTAAGTAAAGATGAGCAAAAGAAAACATGTTCAACTTTCCGTAAAGATGGACGAGTAATTGAAATTGCTGGTGATTACACTGAAACATTAGCGCGTCTTAAGACATCGCCAAGTGCTGTAGGTGTGTTTGGTCTAGGTTTCTATGAACAAAACCGTGACAAGCTTCGTGTTGCAACAGTAAACAATGTTGCGCCATCTGAGCAAACAATCTTAAATGGTTCTTACCCTGTATCACGTCCATTGTTCTTCTACGTGAAAGGTGAGCACCTTAAATCAATCAAAGGTTTGTCTCAATTTACTGAATACTTCTTAAGCAAGAAAGTGTCTGGTAAAGGTTCTAAGTTAGATAAAGCTGGTTTGATTTCTATGTCAGACAAAGAGCGTGCTCAAGTTCTTGCGAACTTCAAAGCAGGCAAAGCAGTTAAGTAATACAGATAAGCTGATGATTAGTTCACTAATCATCAGCTTTTTTACGTTGTCACAATATTCAAAAATAGTTGGAAATTGGTGGAAAATACATGAATCTGCTACTTATTGGTGTGCTATTAGTACTTATTGCTATGGCTTATCAAATTGGGTTAACCAAAAGCCGCACACTAGCAGGTAAGGGAAATAACTCTGCGAAATTACATTCGCGCCCAGGCTACTATGGTGCATTGGTCGCTTTGTGGTGTGGTATTCCTGCATTCTTGATTTTATTGGTTTGGAATATTGTTGAACCAAGCATTTTAACGCATGTTGTACTCAATAATGTGCCTGCAACTGTTGCAGCAAGTCTAGATCCTGCAACGACAGGTGTTTTGGTAGATCGTGTGCAATCAATTGCTTCAGGTTTTGGGGTGAGTGATATTCCTGCAGCTTATGAAGTAGCAGCGGCAGAACAATTAGCAAAATTTCAAAGCATTGCGACTTTTGCCAAAATGGCACTTGTTGTGTGTGCTGCATTAATTGGTTTGGTTTTAGCGAAAAAGAGAATTTCTGAACAATTCCGGGCTCGAAACCAAGTCGAAAAAATCATGAATATTTCTTTGGCATTATGCTCTGGCGTTGCAATTTTAACGACCATCGGCATTGTTATGTCAATGTTTAGTGAAGCTTTAAGATTTTTCAATTTTGTAAATCCATTCGACTTTTTCTTTGGTACAGAATGGAATCCTGGTTTTAGTACATCAGGAAATGCAGAAGGCAGTTATGGTTTACTTCCATTGCTATGGGGTACCCTCATGGTTAGTGGTATTGCACTATTGGTTGCTGTACCTGTTGGTTTAATGATTGCAATTTATTTAGCTGAATATGCATCTTCAGGATTCCGTTCTTGGGCAAAGCCTGCAATTGAAGTTTTAGCGGGTATTCCAACAATTGTTTACGGTGTTTTTGCCTTAATGATTATTGGACCTTTTGCAAAACAAGCGGGTGCATATATTGGACTAGATATTAATGCAACAAGTGCTTTAACCGCAGGTTTTGTGATGGGGATTATGATTATTCCTTTTGTATCATCACTTTCAGACGACATTATTACCCAAGTTCCAAGATCACTTCGTGATGGTTCATTGGGCTTAGGTGCAACAAAATCTGAAACGATTCGTCAGGTGGTTTTACCAGCTGCATTACCTGGAATTATTGGTGCATTCTTACTTGCTGCATCTCGTGCGATTGGTGAAACCATGATTGTGGTTTTAGCAGCAGGAAATAGCCCATTACTTCATATTAATCCGCTAGAAGCTGTTTCTACAGTTACGATTACTATTGTGAATCAATTAACGGGAGATACAGATTTTGCAAGCCCACAAGCATTGGTAGCCTTTGCTTTAGGTTTAACATTATTTGTCATTACCTTGGGTTTAAACATTGTTGCACTTTACATCGTGCGTAAATATCGCGAGCAATACGACTAATGAGTAATACGAATACAAATACATTAAGTTCAGCAGATGCTAAAACTGCTGCTGAACTCAGAGAAGAGCGTAAAAATACGATTGCGGGTTCTTTATCTAAGCGTCACCGTAAAGAAAAGACATTTCGTGTTTTAGGTTTTTCCGCTGTAGTTACAGGTTTGTTTTTTGTCGTACTTTTATTCGGCAGTATTCTTGCGAAAGGCTTACCATCTTTTTGGCAAAGCAGCTTAACAGTTCCTGTATATTTCGATCCTGCAGTGATTAATGTTGGAGCGAAACCTAAGCCACACAGCAATGAAGAGCCTGCAAAATATCAAGAACGTTTGATTGAATGGCAAACTCAACTGGGTATGGCTGATTGGGATCTGTTGTTGGTAAATGGTATTATTTCAGAAGATCCTAAATTAGAATCTAAGCGTGATGACATTTCTTCACTGTATACAAGTTCTGAGTCATATCGTTTAAGAGATATGGTACTTGAAAATCCAAGCATTATTGGTCAAAAGCAAGAAGTTAAAATACTTGCAGATGCAAATATTGATGTTTGGTTGGCAGGTAATATTGACCGTTCTTTACCAGATGAACAGCAGCAGCTTAGCCCAGAAGTACGTCAATTAGCAGATGATTTAAAAGCACAAGGTATTATTGAAAATACATTTAACATGAATATTTTCTTTAGTCCTGACTCGCGTAGTTCACCTGCAACTTCAGGTTTGGCGGGTGCATTTATGGGTTCATTATTCATGATGTTTATCGTGATTCTGATCTCAATTCCAATTGGTGTTGCATCTGCAATTTATTTGGAAGAGTTCGCACCTAAAAACTGGATTACAGATGTAATTGAAGTAAATATTAATAACTTGGCTGCGGTTCCATCAATTGTATTTGGTTTGCTTGGTGCTGCCATCTTTATTGGATGGATGCATATGCCATTATCTGCACCTGTAGTGGGTGGTTTGGTATTGAGTTTAATGACTTTACCAACAGTAATCATTACCACACGTGCATCATTAAAAGCAGTACCACCATCTATTCGCCAAGCGGCATTAGGTTTAGGTGCATCAAATTTACAAACCGTATTCCATCATGTATTGCCTTTGGCTTTACCAGGTATTTTAACTGGTGCAATTATTGGTGTAGCGCAAGCATTAGGTGAAACAGCACCACTATTGTTAATTGGTATGAGTGCTTTCGTAGCAAGTGTACCAGTATCACCATTAGATCAATCTACAGCATTACCTGTGCAAATTTTCTTATGGCAAGGTAATGAACTTCGTAACTTCTTCGAAGGACGAACGGCAGCAGCAATTATCGTACTTTTAGCATTAATGATTAGCTTAAACAGCCTTGCTATTTGGTTACGTAAAAAATTTGAAGTTCGTTGGTAATTCAGGGCATGATTATGAATACAGTAACAGCTACAAAAACAAATTCCTTAGAACAGGATAAATCAGTGAACTCAGAACATACGCAATTTACATCTCCAAATGTAGATCAAAAACCTACAACTTCTTTTGTATCTCAGTTTGATACGCAAGCTTCGGCAAAAAAAGAGCCAAAGTCTTCTAATGTTAAATTGAGTACTTCAGACGTACATGTTTATTATGGTGAGTCTGAGGCGATTAAAGGAATTGACCTTAATATTTACGAAAATGAAGTGATTGCATTTATTGGGCCATCTGGTTGTGGTAAATCTACATTTCTACGTACTTTAAACCGTATGAATGACACGATTGATTCTTGTCGTGTAACAGGTAAGGTTTTACTAGATAATCAAGATATCTACGATCCTAACCTAGATGTGGTGTTGCTTCGTGCACAAGTTGGTATGGTATTCCAAAAGCCAAACCCATTTCCAAAGTCTATTTTTGATAACGTTGCTTATGGACCAAAATTACATGGCTTAGCACGTGATAAATACGATTTAGAAGAAATTGTAGAAAATAGCTTACGTAAAGCAGGCTTGTGGGATGAAGTGAAAGACCGTTTAAGTCAGCCGGGTACAGGTTTGTCTGGTGGTCAGCAGCAGCGTTTATGTATTGCACGTACAATTGCAGTTTCACCTGAAGTAATTCTAATGGATGAACCGTGTTCTGCGTTGGATCCAATTGCAACTGCAAAAGTTGAAGAATTAATTTCTGAACTTTCTACACAATATACAATTGCGATTGTAACGCACTCAATGCAACAAGCAGCGCGTGTTTCTGACCGTACAGCTTACTTCCACTTAGGTGATTTAATTGAAGTGAATGCGACTGAAAAAGTATTTACTCAGCCAGATCATCAATTAACTGAAGCCTATATTACAGGTCGTTTTGGTTAATATTGTGTTATTCGTAAAGTAAAAAATTAAAAGAGCCAAATTGGCTCTTTTTTTTTAATTATTCAATGAGAATTATTTTCAAATAGGCATTGATTTTTTGTTACAAAGCCCACATCTTATAAATCATAAATATGTATTAGATGAGCTTAATTATATGTTATTTCACGCAACTAAACTTCCTGCTGAAATTCGTGTGCATCATTTAAATGCTCGAGTAAATGAACAACGAAAAAAAATAGCTCAAACAACAGCATCTAAATTTGAACTTTTACAATTGACTCAACAGCTTGTAAAAGAATCGCGCGTACGTAAGAAAACCAATGAAAAAATTTATGTACTCGACTTTAAAGGTGATACAGCAGCATCTGCGGTAGAACAATTACGTGAAGAAATTACATTGGTTTTAGCAACTGCAAAAGCAGGGCGTGATCGTGTGGTTTTACGCTTAGAAAGCCCCGGTGGTATGGTTCATGGTTATGGACTTGCTGCTGCGCAATTGGTTCGTTTACGTGATGCTGGTTTTAAGCTTACTATTTGTGTAGATAAAGTCGCTGCAAGTGGCGGTTATATGATGGCATGTATTGCATCTGAAATTGTATCTGCGCCATTTGCTGTGGTGGGTTCAATTGGTGTAGTTGCACAAGTGCCTAACTTTAACCGTTTGCTGAAAGACAATAAAATTGATTTTGAGCTTTATACGGCAGGTCAATTTAAGCGTACAGTGACCATGTTTGGTGAAAATACCGAAGAGGGTAAAGCCAAGTTTGAAGAAGAGTTACAGCAAACACATAACTTATTTAAGCATTTTGTTGAAAAGTACCGTCCGCAATTAAATGTTGAAAAAGTTGCAACAGGCGAGCATTGGTATGGTCAAGATGCTTTAGATTTGAACTTAGTAGATGCTTTAAAAACGTCAGATGAATACATTTTAGGATTGTTACCTAAACACGATATTTATTTGGTAGAAACACGTAAAAAGCCAACATTTGGTGAAAAACTTGGTTTGCAAGCAGCACAAGTTGCAGACTCACTTGTACCTACAGTCTTAAATAAAGTGATGGAAACTTTAACTAAAGCAAATTCAAGTTTAGTACAAATGCGTGATCCTAAGCTTTAAGACTAGTTTAGTTTAAATATTTGAAAAGCTCACTTCGGTGGGCTTTTTTTTATGGGTAAAATTATATAGTTATGCTATAAAGATATTGATTTTATTCAATATAAATAATAATGCCTACGTTTTTGCTATTTTTAGGTTTTCTAGTAATTGTGCTGTGTCCAATGCTAAGTGTGTTATATGCTGAATCTAAGGAGATTACCCAAGATCAAAAGAAAATCATATTTCTTTTGGCTTTTATTCCAGGATGTTTAATTTTTGTTTTGGCGGCTGTGCTAAAAGAAGATCATCCACCTGTCATATCTAAAGCATGCGGCACCGTTAGTTTTTATAAAACTTATGCAGTTAGACATGATTATTTTGAACGGATTGCAATCCAATTTGATGGATCAAAATATAACAGGCATCTTAAATTTAATGATGATTTGATGCGGAAACAAAAAGGTGAGCGGGTCTGTTTTGAATTTTATGATCGATTGAAAAATAAAGATGTAAGCGAATCTAAAGTAATTCGATGGATTGACCTCGCTGAAATGCAAACTATTACGAGTTCTAATCAGATAAAATAAAGCATATTTCATTGTTAGAGCAGAAAGATGGCTGTCACAGAAGCATTTGTAGCAACGCAAAATTGCTATTTTAATTATGAGTTTGAAGAACTTTATTTAGATGATGATTTCCCAGAAGAACTCTCAATTTCTTTACGTGGCATGATGTTCCGTCATGAAATTCAATATCCTAACGCTACTTATTATATTTACTATAGCGATGTTCTCACGGGTTGTGAGTTGCAACGAATGAAAGATGATTGGGCGAAGTATTGTCCTGAAGATAAAGGTTTATTCTAAAAACTCCTTCTCCCTTTGGGAGAAGGTTGGGATGAGGGGATACCTCTCCCTAACCCTCTCCTAAAAGGAGAGGGAATTAAAACGTTGCGGAAATAAAAAAGCGAAGCCTAAGCTTCGCTTTTTTATTGTAAGTTTTTCAAATTTACACCCTCTTTGTATTTCTCCCAAAGGGAGACAAAAGATGTAGTGAAAAACTTAACTAATTAGATTTTAGAAATCAAGTCAGCAACTTGTTTTGCTTGTTCTGCTGCATTACCTGTGTAAGTCGCAGGCGTCATTTCAGCTAAACGCGCACGATCTTCAGCAGGAACAGCTGAAAGTTCGTTACCATTTACGAAATCAACCATCATGTCACGTGTCATTGCTTGACCACGAGTAAGGGCTTTTAATTTTTCGTATGGTTTTTCAACTGCATAACGACGCATAACTGTTTGAATAGGCTCTGCAAGAACTTCTTGAGCATTGTCTAAATCTTCAAGAATACGGTCAGCATTCAATTCAAGTTTGCTAATACCTTTAGAGCAAGCTTCAAAAGCAATTAAGCTTTGCGCGAAACCAACACCCATGTTACGAAGAACAGTAGAGTCAGTTAAGTCACGCTGCCAGCGAGATACAGGAAGTTTTTCACCTAAGTGACCAAGCACTGCATTTGCAATACCTAAGTTACCTTCAGAGTTTTCGAAATCAATTGGGTTTACTTTATGTGGCATAGTTGAAGAACCAACTTCGCCTTCTTTCAAACGTTGTTTGAAGAAACCAAGTGAGATGTAACCCCAAACGTCACGGTTAAAGTCGATTAAGATTGTGTTGAAACGACGTAATGCATCAAAAAGTTCCGCCATGTAGTCATGTGGTTCAATTTGAGTTGTGTACGGGTTGAATGCTAAACCTAAAGACTCAACAAATGCTTGAGAATGAGCAGGCCAGTTAATTTCTGGGTAAGCAGAGTAATGTGCGTTGTAGTTACCTACAGCACCGTTAATTTTACCCAATAATTCAACTTGTTTGAATTGTTTGATTTGACGTGCAAGGCGGTAAGCCACGTTTGCCATTTCTTTACCCAAAGTTGTTGGGCTTGCAGTTTGACCGTGTGTACGAGACAACATTGGTTGTTCTGCATGAGTTACAGAAAGAGCAACAATTGAATCGATGATTTGCTGCATAGCTGTAACTAAAACGTCACGACCATTTTTAAGCATTAATGCATGAGACAAGTTGTTAATGTCTTCAGAAGTACATGCAAAGTGAATGAACTCACCTGCATCTTTCAATTCTGCGATATTTGCAATTTGTTCTTTAAGGAAGTATTCAACCGCTTTAACGTCGTGGTTTGTTGTACGTTCAATTTCTTTAATACGGTTTGCATTGTCTTCTGAGAAGTTCGCAACAATTGCATCAAGAGCAGCATTTGTTTCTGCGCTAAAAGCAGGAACTTCAGTAATTTCAGGACGGTTTGCAAGTGCTTGTAACCAGCGTACTTCAACAGTCACACGAGCATGGATTAAACCAAACTCAGAGAGGAAAGGGCGCAAAGCATCACATTTGCTAGCGTAGCGTCCATCTAATGGAGAAAGTGCGGTTAAAGCGTTCATAGCGATTCCTTAAACTTTGGAACTAAACGAAAAAACAAAAACTCGATGTGCATCAGTTAAACCACCTGAAACTGTAATCGAGCCAGATCTTGAATATCTTTAAGTAACTTACGTTTGGTGAAGATCATGCTCCATGAACTTCCACCAGACTGGCGCCATAAATGCGCCATTTGTAAGCCTGTAAATAGCGATGCGCGAATACGATTGGTATGCGAACTGTCTTTAAAAGCTTCTGCATTGCCTTTCACCATAATACGTGGATTAATTTGTCCTGCTGTATCTACATAGGTTTGGGCTAAATTGGCAAGAATGCTTGGGTGTAAATAGTTATTGTCGAAAAAAGAAAGTTGCTGCAAGATTTTTTGTTGTGATTTTTCAATAATTTCTACAAATTTAGGATTGCTATAAACCTTCTTTTCTAAATGAAGAAGTGCCATTGCATAAGACATTGGTAGTTTCGTTTGTGAAAATTTTGGAAGTCTAGATTTTGGAGAAGGATTAAAAGGTTGGGTAATACTACTTTCTAAGGTTTTTAATCCTAAAGAAATATCTGCAAGTTGATTAAAATAATCTAAAGTTTGCGAACAAGGCTTGGCTTGTGGTCGAATATTTAAACTGGCTTTAATTAACTGTTCTAGATAAAAGTTACCGTTTTCGCCTGTGCTCTGTCGTCCAGATAGTGCTGTCATGTGCGTAAGCTGTGCCGATTGAAAAACAGCAGCCAACGCCAAAGCTCTATTTTGACGTACATTCAGAGTTTGAAGCGGCTGAAACGGTAACTCTGTCATGCCAAATATTCCTTTAAATAAAATCAGGTTTCGGGGCATTAGTATGATGAATCACACCGCCACCTAAACAAACTTCATCTGCGTAGAACACTACACTTTGTCCTGGGGTTACAGCACGTTGAGGTTCATCAAATTCGACACGAACACCATTTGGCATTGTCGGATCTTTGAATAAAACACAGTCTTGGTCGGGTTGGCGATAACGCGTTTTCGCAGTACAACGGAATCCTGTTTCAGGAATATCCTGTTCACCTGCAACCCAGTCAATTTCCTCGCTCCAAAGAGTAGAACTTTGCATAAGCGGATGTTCATGACCTTGACCAATCACAAGGCGGTTATTTTCGATGTCTTTGTATAAAACAAACCATGCACCTTCAGCAGCACCTTTTAAGCCACCTAAGCCAATACCGCCACGCTGACCGAGCGTATAGTACATTAAGCCGTGATGTTCACCAACCTCTTTACCATCATCAAGTACAATTTTTCCTGCTTGAGCGGGTAAGTATTGTTTTAAGAAGTCATTAAAGCGACGTTCTCCAATAAAACAAATACCTGTAGAGTCTTTTTTCTTCGCTGTAGCTAAACCAAGTTCTTCTGCAATACGACGAACTTCAGGTTTTTCAATTTCACCAACAGGGAATAAAGTCTTGTTAATTTCACGACCATGAACAGCATGTAAGAAATAAGTTTGATCTTTATTTTGGTCAAAACCACGAAGTAGAGGAGCGTATTCTTCGCCACGTGAATTTTTTAAAGTTTCACCACGACGGCAATAATGACCTGTTGCAATAAAGTCTGCGCCAAGGTTAATAGCATGATCTAAAAATGCGCGAAATTTAATTTCTTTATTACATAAAATATCTGGGTTTGGTGTACGACCTGCCGCATATTCTGCTAAAAAATGCTCGAATACACGATCCCAATATTCCATAGCAAAGTTTGCGGTATGCAATTTAATACCAATTTTATCGCAAACGGCTTGTGCATCGGCTAAATCTTCCATTGCCGTACAGTATTCCGTGCCGTCATCTTCCTCCCAGTTTTTCATGAAAAGACCTTCAACTTGGTAACCTTGTTGAAGAAGTAGTGCAGCAGAAACAGAAGAATCTACACCACCAGACATACCGACGATGACACGTTGTTGCATAGGATTAGGCATCCATATTTGTAAATAGGGGAGAATTTTGATGCTCGTAAATGAGCGATAAAGGATATTTTTGACCTTTTAAAGCATCTTCAACAGCTTTAGTCACTAAAGGACTACGCGCACGTGCAGATTCTTTTAGCTCATCTAATGACATCCAAACAGCACCGACAATACCTGTATCTAATTCAGCATTTTCATGATGATGAAGATCTTTGGCTAGAAAGCAAAAACGGTAATAGGTACGGTCTGGGAACATAGGTGGCGTATAGCTATAAATACCAAGCAATGATTCAATTTCTACATCATGCCCAGTTTCTTCTAGGGTTTCTCGAATAGCGGCTTGAATAAGCGTTTCGTTGCATTCAACATGACCCGCAGGCTGGTTAAATACAGTGTGTGTTACACCTTCTGTATGTTCTTCAACAAACAGAAATTTTCCGTTTTTTTCTATAACGGTAGCAACAGTCACGTGAGCTGTCCAAGCGTTCATTAAAAAACACCAAAGCAAAGGATGATCTATTGTATAAAATTTTGGAGTTTGTGGCTATGAAGATTGGCAACATTCATTAAAATTCGAAGAACATCATAATAATTGTAGATAAAAGGCTTTTTAAGTGCGGTCATTTAAAAACTTAAATGAAATGATGGGGATGATTTGGATATCAATAAATGAATTAACTGAAAAGCAACATGAAAATTTAAATGAAGAATTATATTTAAAAGCTATTTTATATGTTTGATTCGAAATGTTGAATAATTTAAATATAAATAACCGTTACGATGTTGTGATTATTGGCGCAGGAATTTCTGGGCTTGCATGTGCACGTAAACTAAAAGAATTGGGAAAATATGTTCTTGTTTTAGAAGCAAAAGAAAGAATTGGCGGACGTTTACATTCCGTAAAGTATGAAGATGAAACTTTCGATTTAGGTGCATCTTGGATTCACGGCATTGAAAATAATCCAATTTGGGAAATTGCTCAGAATAATGAAATTGAAACTGCCATATTTAATTATATAGGTTCAGATTTTTTTCATGAAAATGGTCAAGTATTTACAGCACAAGAAAAACAAGAATTTGTGGAATATATACAATGCATTGAAAAGCTATTTTTAGAATCTAAGCAAGATTCTGCGCAAAATGCGTTGAACGACATATTCAATAATTTAACCATAAATAGCCTAAGCTTTTCACATAATCAATTAAAGAAATTGCTGTATTCGTATTTTGAACGATTTGCCAATGATCCTTTTGCGACAGAACTAAATCAACTTTCTACGCAATTTCAAAAATATGAAGGTTATTTCAATGGTGATGAAGTTATATTCCCACAAGGTTACTCGCAAATTTTAAGCACATTCTGCAAAGACATTGCTATAGAAAAGAATATACAAGTTAATCAAATAGTTTTAGAAAATAATGCTGTAAAAATCATTGATGCAAATGATAGAGAATATTTAGCTTCTAAAATTGTAGTGAGTGTATCTTTAGGTGTTTTGAAAAAAAATTTAATTCAGTTTGTTCCTGAACTTCCACAGCAACATCAAAATGCTATTTCTAAAATGGGATTTGGTTCATTTAATAAAGTATTTTTTGAATTGGAAGATTCATTAAATTTACAAGCCAATTCAAATTCGAATAGTTTTTATTATTGTGTCAATGGTGCTTGGTTTAATGTTTTAGATTTATCCAAAATTTATAATAAACCGATTTATTTAATGTTATTTGGTGGTACTCAATCTGAATTTATAGATAGGGCGACAGATGTTGAAGTGTGGGATTTTATTTATAAAAACTTGAATATAAGCCTGACAAATTTACCAAATAAACCGAAACGAATATTCATTACGCGTTGGGGTGCGGATGAGTTTAGTTATGGTTCATTTAGTTTTCCTGCTCTTGGGCATAGTGAAAGTTTGGTTGCTACTTTAAATGAGCCTGTGGAAGATCGTATTTTCTTTACAGGCGAGCATTGTAGTTTGGAATATGCAGGTACGGTGCATGGCGCATATTTAAATGGTTTAGAAACAGCAGAGAAAATTTAAACTGTTTTAAAACCCATTCGTTTTTTAATATTCAGCATATTTTCCGTTGAAGTGAGTTGTTCTAAGGTCATAAATGCGACATCTAACGCTGTTTCAGGCGAAGAGGATGTAATGATATTGTCATCTTGAACAATTCTTTCATCGCTTAGTATTGCACCTAAATCTTGGAGTTCCTTAACTATTATTTTTAGATTCGAAATAAATGTCTCTTGTTTTTTGCCAATAATTAATAAAATCTTCAATACTAAAAAGTTCTTTATGAGGAATATTTAGGGTTTTTTTACGAGGATTTAATACACCTAAATCAGATAATTTATAATTATCATTTATTGAGAATATAATCTCGAAATAATAACCTTCAAAAATAGTATAAAAAGATAACTCATTGGTGCTTTTAGTTTGAACTATATTACAAATAAAATCTTTAAGATTGATATTTTTGAGAGTATTGGTGGTGTTGATTAATTTAAAAATTTTTACATAAATAAAGTTTTTATTGGGGATTTGGTTTTGAATAATACAAATTCTTAAATGATTCTCGATTTCATTTGAGAAATTAATATTTTGAAAAACTTTATGTTTTGAATGAATGGCTCTCCAAAAAATTGAAATGACGTACATAATTAAGCGAGATTGATTAATATTTTGAATTTGTAAGTAGTTTTGTTTGTTTTTATGCTTAACACCATTTTGTTTGTTTTTTAGGCTCCAAAGTGCGTAGTTTTCATAGCGACTATTAAGTAAATTTTCACACTGAGTACAGAGTAAATAAGAGGTCCAATGCTCATTTGTCTTCTCTATTTTTCTATCTTTTACATATGTTGTATAACCAAAATTACCCTCCGTGTTTTTAAATAAATTATTGAAAACAGATTTACCAATTATATGAGATCTTTGTAGTTCTGATGTGTTAAGACATAATTTGCAAGTTCCTAGCATTATTAAAAATCCGAAAAAGAATGTTTAAGATTGATGTGGCAATTTACTTATTTATAATTCCCTGAAACTTTCACATAGTTCTGAGCAGAATAAGGTAAAAATGCGAGTTCTTTTTCAGTCAATTTACGAACTTGCTTCACAGGACTTCCCACATACAAATAACCACTTTCCAAACGTTTATTGGGTGGAACAAGAGAACCTGCGCCAATCATCACATCATCTTCAACAATAACATCATCTAAAATAATTGTACCAATACCAATTAGAACACGATTACCAATAGTACAACCATGCAATTTCACATGATGCCCGACAGTCACATCTTCACCAATAATTAAAGGTGAACCTTCGGGCTTATCGGCTTTCTTATGACTTACGTGAAGCATCGAGTGATCTTGAACATTCGAATTTTTACCAATACGAATATAATTCACATCGCCACGAATTACCGCAAAAGGCCAAACAGACACATTTTCAGCTAAGACAACATCGCCAACAACAACAGACATTGGGTCGATATAACAAGAATCATCAATTTGTGGGGCAGTGTTTAAATAAGGACGAATGTTTTGGCTCATGGTATTAATCAAATTTTTAGCATTAAAGGAAGTATAAATAAAAAAGCACCTATACCGAAATATAGATGCCTTATCTTAAGTCTAAGAGAGAACTATCAAAGATAAATTCTTAGAATAAGTTCGCAAAGAATTGTTTAATATGATCGATCATACGAGAGAAGAAACCAGCTTCTTCAACGGCTTGTAAAGCTACAAGCGGTTTTTCTGCAATTACTTTACCATCTAAACTTGCAACAAATTTACCAACAACTTGACCTTTTTGAAGTGGTGCAGTCAATTTTGGTTGTACAACAAGTTGAGTTTTAATTTCGTTTGCTTTGCCTTTAGGCATAGTCACGTTAAAGTTTTCAGCTAAACCAATTTGTACGTCACTTTCTTTACCGTACCAAATTTTAGATTTAGCCAAAACTTGGTTTGCAGACTGAACTTTTACAGTTTCAAAGTTTGCATAACCCCAAGCTAGCAATTCACGTGTTTGTGTTGCACGTTCTTGCATAGAAGGCGCACCAAAAATCACAGAAATTAAACGCATTGGACCACGTTTAGCAGAAGTCGTTAAGCAGTAACCCGCTTCATTTGTATGACCAGTTTTTAAACCATCAACACTTGGGTCTGTGTAAAGCAAAGCATTACGGTTGCCTTGTTTAATACCATTAAATGTAAATTCTTTTTCAGAATAAATTGGATAGTATTTAGAGCTGTCATGAATGATGTGTTTTGCAAGTGTTGCCATGTCTTTCGCAGTTGAATAATGACCTTCTGCAGGCATACCTGTAGAGTTCATAAATTGCGTATTTGTCATGCCAATTTTTTTAGCTTCTTCATTCATCATGTGAACGAAAGTGCCTTCATTACCTGCAATATGTTCAGCCATTGCTTTAGAAGCATCGTTACCAGACTGAATAATAATACCGCGTAGCATTTCTAAAGCTGTAGCCGTACCATTAAGCGGAACGTACATACAAGATTCTGTGCTACTACCACGACACCATGCAGACTCGTTCATACGAACTTTTTCGTCTTCTGTAAGTTCACCTTTCAATAACTTCTGTTCAATAATGAAACTTGTCATCATTTTTGTCATTGAAGCAGGCGCTAATTTTTCATTTTCACCTTTAGCAGCTAAGATTTGCCCTGTCTCGTAATCCATCAAAACATAAGATTTATTATTGAGTTCTGGTGGCGTCGTTAAAACTGTCGCTGCATATGAAAAACTAGGTAATAAAATTAATGCAGCAAGGGCGCTTTTTCCGGTCATTTTTAGGTGTTTCCAATATTCTGATATAAGCACAACGTTTATGCATTCTAGGTGAAATGTAAGCCGACTTCTACGGGAAAAATCAGCTAATTGTCAAAACTATTGTAACTAAAATAAATTAATTGTTATAAGTCGCTACATCTTCGCAAATTGCTTTGTTTTTAGCATCGCCAGCTTTTTTAGCATCTGATTTTGCTTCATCTAAAATAGACTTAAAACTAGACTGTTTGGAAAGCAAATTTAAAGCTGCAACAGGATCTTTTTCTTTAGATAAATACTCAGTCACAAGCTTTTTATAACCTGCTTCAAATTGTTTTTGGCTTGAAACTTGGCTAGGGCAAATTTCAGATAAAACATAAATTGCAGCCAATTCTTGATGTGTAACATCTTGAATTGGTGTTACTTCAATATTTTCATCTTTTGCATTTGCAATTTGGCTTAACGTTAAGCTTAATGCAATTGCGCCAACTGTTTTTAAAACTTGATATTTCATAACGAATATTTGCCTAAAATTTTTGTAAGTGTTTTAACTTTATGATGATTGTATATTTTTATAAAAATGAAAAGATGCCGAATGTATAAAAGATGTTGAAAGTGCAAAGATTTTGCAAAAAATTAACAATTAAAAGATAAAAAACAGGTTGCATGATATTTCATACAACCTGTGAATTTTATAATTCGATATTTAAAGCTTCTTCGCAAGCAAGTTTATTTTCAGCTTGAGATGTTTCTTTTGCAGTAGAACGTGCTTCTTGAATTAATGTTTTGTATTCAGCATCAGATTGAAGCTTATCTAAAGTCATAGATGAATCTGAATAATCACGTAAATATTCTGAAATTAAATTTTTCATTTTTTGATCAAACGTTGCATTTTGACCAATAATCGCAGGGCACAGCTCTAACATAATTTGAGCAGATGCAACATCTTCTTTAATAATGCTATTGTTTTCAGCAGTATCTAAATCAGTTGTTGCATAAATATTGGGTGCTATAAATAGTATTAATCCTAATGAACAGCATAATGCTTTAAAAATTTGCATTTTAATCTCAATGTTTGAGTGGAACTGAAAGCAACAATATATATAATATTTATTATATTTCAATAAATTGTACTTATCGGTCAATAAATTTATCTACAAGAGATTTACGTGAATATTTTAATTTCAAATGATGACGGTGTTTTTGCTCCAGGTATACAAGCTTTAGCACAGGCATTGAAGCCTTTAGGTCGAGTTGTAATTGTTGCACCTGAAAGCGAACGAAGTGGTTTTTCAAGTGCTTTAACATTAGATCGTCCATTACGGCCTATTCAAATTTCACAAGATGTTTGGGCGGTAAATGGCACGCCAGCAGACTGTGTTTATTTGTCGATGAATGGCTTATTCGATTTTGAGTTCGATTTAGTTGTAAGCGGTATTAATAGCGGTGCAAATCTTGGTGATGATGTTTTATATTCAGGAACTGTTGGCGCAGCATTTGAAGGGCGCTTAATGGCTCAACCAGCATTAGCCATTTCATTTTGTGGCGCAAATGTTCGCTCATATAATGATGCGAAAGATTATGCGCAAGCAGCACAATGGGTTCATGATTTTATTGCACGTGGTTTACCTGAAGTTCCACCTCGTCATATTTTAAATATTAATATTCCAGATGTTCCCGAATTAAAAGGTGCAAAAATTACCTATCAGGGGCGTCGTAGCCAATCTAAACCTGTAACCAGTCTTGTTGATCCTCGAGGACGCCAAGTGTTTTGGATTGGACTTTCTGGCGAGTCTGTAACGGAACAGAAACATGGCTTAAATAATATTGAGTCTGACTTTTATGCTGTTGCAAATGGTTATGTCAGCATTACGCCAATTCAAATGGATGCAACTAATTATTCGATTCTAAATAATCTTCAGCGTACTTTAAGTGAGTAAAATTGAAAGTAATTTAATTTCATTTTATTTCTTTCACTTTTTGCATATAACTAAAATGTGAACGATTTATGTGCCTGAATGTTATAACTTTGTGAAAAAATACTTAATCTCGAATTTTAATGTATTTTTTTTGCTACTCTTAGTGTTAATGCACGGAATTAATTTAAAAATTAGTGGGGAAGATGAATGACTTTGGTGTCAAATTATCGTGGACTAGCTATGCCATTTAAACTATTGAAAACGATCGTAATCTCTACAGCTGTGATTTCGACAGTGGTGCTAAGTGGTTGTGCTTCTAAACCACAGATAAATAATGCTACACGTTATGCAGCAGCGCCAAATTATTACACAGTACGTGCAGGTGATACATTAAGTGGTATCGCGGCACGTTATGGTCTAAGTTATACCAGTGTTGCAGATATGAATGATATTGCAGCGCCGTATCGCATTTATGTTGGGCAATCATTGCGTCTTAAAAAAGGTAGTGCGCCACGTACAACCAACACTCAAGCAATGACTCAAGCTGCACCAATTCAGCGTCAAAAAATTGATCTTCCATCTGCAACAACACAGCAGCCTGTTGTTAAACCAGTAACACCTGTTACACAACCAACAGTTACTGCAAGTTCTGCATCTAGTACTTTAACTTGGGTGAAACCAAGTAATGGTACAATTATTTCTAAATTTGATGCTGCATCGAATGTAAAAGGCATTCGTTATGGTGGAAATGTAGGTGACCCAATTTATGCTGCTGCCAATGGTCAAGTGGTATATGCAGCAGATGGCTTAAAAGAATACGGAAATTTAGTTTTGGTTAAGCATATAGACGGTTATATCACTGCTTATGCACATAACAGTAAAATGTTGGTTAAAAGTGGTCAAAACGTAACGGCAGGTCAAAAAATTGCGGAAATGGGGTCTACAGGTGCAACTCGCACAATGTTAGAGTTTCAGGTTCGTTTAGATGGTAAGCCAATTGACCCGATGAGAGTTTTACCAACAAATTAAATTAAATTTTATAATGCAAAACATAAATTTCACCGTATAATACAATGAGTTGCTTTTACTTTTTAGTGGAAGCTTCTCGTAATTTCAGAGGGAAATTTATGTTAGATCAACTTCGTGCAATGGGCGTATTCGCGTGCGTTGTTGAAAAAAGTTCGTTTAGTGGTGCAGCTCGTGAGTTAGGAATTACTACGAGCGCGGTCAGTCAACAAATCCGTTCTTTGGAAAATGATATGGAAGTTACACTTCTACATCGTTCTACCCGAAAATTGAGTTTAACTGAAACGGGACAAGCTTTTTTCCACAGTTGTAAAGAAATGCTTGCTGCCGCTGAACGTGGGAAAATTAGGATTAATGAATTGCGTGATGACCTTGTGGGGGAATTGCGTTTAGCAACGACACCAGAGCTTGCTGCAAATCATGTTATTCCAGCATTGTCGCATTGGATGTCTGCTCATCGTGGTTTATCAATTCATATTGAAGCTGATAATCAATATATTGATTTGATTGAAGGTCGTATTGATATTGCGCTTCGTTTAAGCTTGAAAACAGAAGATTCTAATTTACAAGTTTTTCCGTTAACTCGGGTAGAGCAGGTATTAGTTGCATCTCCAAGTTATTTAAATCATTCTACTCCAGTATCACGCCCTGAAGATTTTCGTAATCATGACTTAATACCTGTGAGTTTATTAAAAAATTCTCAAAACTTTACATTCCAGCATATATCTACTGCTGAAACGATAAGTCTGGATATGGATTCACGCTTTACAACAAATAATGTCATGGTTGCGAAGTCATTGTGTTTGCAAGGACATGGTATCGCAAGATTAACTTATCTTGATGTGCAAAATGAACTGAAAACAGGGGCTTTAGTTGAAGTGCTGCCTGAATGGAAATTGCCTGCATTCACTTTAAATGCAATTACATCCAGACATGATCAACAGCCTATGAAAATTCACCGTTGTTTAGATGCGTTGAAACAGTATTTTAGTCAGCTTTCTAGCGGTCGTAATTTTCAAGAAGCATCATAATTCACTTGAATTATTAAACGTAAAAAAGCCGCTTAATGCGGCTTTTTTAGATCTTAAAAGTATTTTAAATGCTTAATTAAGCTAGGAAAGCTTTAACCATTTTAACAATACGTTCAACGAGTTGGTCTGCTTGTGCTTTATCAATATTTAAAGCAGGAAGTAAACGAATAACAGAGCCAGCAGTGACATTAATAATCAGCTTATATTCATCGCGTGCAACGTCAACCAATTCAGGGCAAGCTTTAGGTAGTTCAATACCAATCATGAGACCAAAACCACGAACAGTGACATTTTGATCTGCAAGTTGTTGTTTAAATTGCTCAACAATATAAGCACCCATATTGGCAGCATTTTCTACTAAGTTTTCTTTTTGAATCGTATCAATAACTGTATACACAACACGTGAACCTAGTGGTGTTCCGCTATAAGTTGAACCATGATTGCCCGCAGTTAAAACGCCAACGCCACGACCTTGTGTCATTACAGCGCCAATAGGGAAGCCATTACCTAAACCTTTAGCAGTTGTAATTACATCAGGAATAATATTGGTATGTTGGTAAGCAAAATATTTACCTGTACGACCATTACCAGTTTGAACTTCATCTAACATCATTAACCAGTTATGTTGGTTACAAATTTGACGAATTTCTTCTAAGTAGCTAAAGCCTTGAGGTGCAGTATTTACACCGCCTTCACCTTGAATAGGCTCAACCAAAATTGCAACAATATCTGGATGATTAATTGCTGCTTCTTCAATGGCTTCAATATCGCCAAATGGAACACGAATGAAACCTTCAACAAGTGGCCCAAAACCTTCTTGAACTTTTTTGTTGCCCGTTGCAGAAAGTGTTGCCATTGTACGACCATGGAATGAATGATCGGCTACAATAATTTTAGGGTTAGCAACACCTTGCATATGACCAAATTTACGTGCAATTTTAATTGCACCTTCATTCGATTCTGCACCACTGTTTGAGAAGAATACCTCTTCCATACCTGCAACTTTTGCAAGTTTTTGCGCAGCAGACGTTTGCCAAGGCACTTCAAATAAGTTACTTGTATGAATTAAAGTTGAAGCTTGGTCTACAATTGCTTCTGTAACAGCAGGGTGAGAATGCCCTAAACCACAAACAGCAATACCTGTAAGTGCATCGAAGTATTCCGTACCATCTGCTGTATATAGATAAGAACCTTGTCCTCGGACAAAGCTGATCTGCTGACGGCCAAATACAGGCATCAAGTGTGATGGTTGATCAGTTTGCACGGGAGCAAAGGTAACGTTATTCATGGCTAACTCTTATCTGTTAGTTGATTGGGAAATTTGGATATTAATGCTAGAGAGATCAAAGGCATTAAGATGTTCTATATAAGCAAAATCTACCTGAAAATTAAAGCCCGATTGCAAATAAAAATGGATTTATTGCTTTTGACATACTGTTTTGCGTAGATTTGGGTATAATGCCAAACAGAATTATTGAGGATTTATCAATGACTGAACAAGCACGCGATACCGAAGCGTTAATTCGTGACCAAATTGCTAAACATGCAGTTCTTCTTTACATGAAAGGCACTCCACAATTTCCACAATGTGGTTTCTCTGCACGTGCGGTAGAAGCGCTTAGTCAAATTGGTCGTCCATTTGCTTATGTAAATATTTTGGAAAACCAAGATATTCGTACAACTTTGCCACAAATTGCAAATTGGCCTACATTCCCGCAATTGTGGATCAATGGTGAATTGATTGGCGGTAGCGACATTATGCTAGAAATGTTCCAAACAGGTGAATTAAAAACCTTAGTTGAACAATACAGCGCAGCACCTGAAGCTTAATTCAGTTGCTAAAAAATAAAAAAAGCGCCTAAAGGCGCTTTTTTTACGGCTAAGACTTAGCTCGCATCAGGTTTTTCATCTGAATTTTCAGTTGTCTGTTCTACAACTTCTTGCTCTTTAGCTTTCGATTTTTCCTTTTTATTGGCTTTGGATTTTTTCTTCTTCTTTTTCTTTGGCTTTTCTTCTTCAAGAACAGCACCATCTTCTATCGCTTGCCAATATTCAAGTTGCTCCATAACAGCCGCATAAATTGAACCTTTGGTGTATCGACCTTTTTTATCGAGTGTTCCAACAGAGCGTGCCATGAGTATTTCAAGCGCTTGGTCGATGGTATCAATCGCATGAATATGGAATTGACCTTCTTTAACGGCTTCAATCACATCTTTACGTAACATTAAATGTTCCATATTTTGACGTGGAATAATCACACCTTGTTTGCCTGTTAAGCCTTGAAGTTTACATGCGTCAAAGAAGCCTTCAATTTTTGCATTTACACCACCAATAGGTTGAACTTGACCTAATTGGTTCATAGAACCTGTAATTGCCCAAGATTGATCAATTGGTAATTGGCTAATTGCAGAAATTAATGCAGATAGTTCAGCAACGGTTGCACTGTCGCCATCAACTTGACCATAACTTTGTTCAAATGCCAATGCCGCAGAAAAATGAAGAATTTGTTCACGACCAAAATGTGCTTTTAAGAAGCTCGACATTAGCAACACGCCTTTGGCATGTAGCGATCCGCCTAATTCAACACTGCGTTCAATGTCTAGAATATCTCCGCCACCTTGATATACAGATGCAGTTAAGCGAGAGGGTAAGCCAAATTCTACATCTGCATATTGAATAACAGAAAGGGCATTAATTTGTCCTAAACGATGTCCACGTGTTTCAATAAGCTGTGTACCACGTGATAGGTCTTGCCAATACAGTTCACGTAAATAACCTAAACGATATTTACGGTGGTCTAGTGCAGTATTGATGTGTGCTTCGGTCACCATTTTGTCATCTGCTTTGGCAGCATGATGATGTGCTTCACGAATCAAATCACCCAAAGTGAGCGCATGTAATGACAATGAACTTTGATCTTCTGCTTGGCGACTTGAATCTGTTAGTAAAGCAGCGAGTGCACTACGGTCAAATGGAAGTAATTTGTCCGATTGAACATAGTCTGCAATAAGCTGCATATACGCTTGTTCGTTTAATTCATTGCGTTGCAAAGTATCTGTAAAATCTGCACGAATTTTGAAAATGCTACCGAGTTCAGGTTCAAGTTCTAAAATTTCATAATAGATTTCAGGCTCTGCAAGTAAAATCACTTTAATATTTAAAGGAATTGCCGCAGGTTCAATAGAAATGCTACCTGTTAGGGTAATCATGTGTTCTAAAGATGAAAGCTTGAGCTGTCCTGATTTGAGCGCGCGCTTCAAACCTTGCCATGCATAAGGTTGTTCTAGCAATTGCTCGGCTTCAAGCATTAAAAAGCCACCATTGGCTTTATGCAATGAACCAGGGCGAATTAAGGTGAAATCTGTAGTAATTGTACCTGTTTGAGTTAGTTGCTCCACATGACCCAGTAAGTTGTAATGGGTAGGGAAGTCTTCAAACACAACAGGCATACCTGAATTTGGTTTGTGTGTAACGACAATATTGGCTTGATAGCGCGGTGGCACACGACTAAATGAACCTGCTGTAAAATCATCTTCTTCTTGTTCTAATACAATTTCAACATTATTAATAATGTCTTCTGCATAATGTTTTAGGTATTCGGCTAAACCATCTACATCTTTAAATTTGTTCAGAATAGATTCAATGCGTGGCACTACAACTTGTTTTGCAATATCGCGGTTAAGAACTTGAACTTTGTCACGTGCATGATCTTCTAAATCGCCCAAATGCATGCCTAAGCGTTCAAGCTTTTTATTCATATAACGCACATTGGTTGAAATTTCTGCACGTTCTTTACTGTCTAATGCATTAATTTCTGCTTGCGTCATTTCTTGCATTTTATTGTATTTTAAATGCACAGGAACAAAGCAATGTTCTTCATTGGTTGAAATGAGTTTTAAATCTAACTCTTCACCTTCTTTGGTTAGTTCAATGAGCGCTAAATGTTGTTCATCACCTGCTTGCTGACGAATCATTTCAATACGATTGTGATACGTTTCTGCGGTAAAGCGACGCTCAAGCTGTTTTAAAACTGTTTGCCAAGTTTGGTGTAATAATGTTTGAAATTTTGGTGCTTGTCCTGCAGGCATTTGAAGGGCAATAGGTTGACGAGGATGTTGAAAGTTATAAACATAAACCCAGTCATTTGGTGTAGGCATAGTTTTCGCGTGTTGTTCTAGTAAGCGCTTCACCATTGTGCGCTTGCCTAAACCTGCTGTACCCACAGCAAAAATGTTATAGCCTGAATATGGCAAGGCAATGCCTGCTTCTACAGAAGCGCGTGCACGGTCTTGTCCTAAGAAATTATTTAAAGGTTTAATGCGTTTTGTTGATGTTGGAATTTTAACGTAATTTGGCGTATGTGTAAGCTGTGACGCTTCAAGCTTAGTTTGAGCAAGCGTAGGATGAATTTGTGTCTGATCAAATGCTGAAATAAGGCTAGTTTGTGTTGTTTCTTGAGTTGTGGTTGTTGTGTTAGTCGCTACAGCAGTTTTAACTTGATCGAGTTTTTTGGGCACAGTTTAGATCCAAAACAAAATTAAACATTAGAAGTTTAAGATATACAGGTTTAATGAAAAAATTCAAGCAAACATAAACCTTTTCTCAATAAAAATAAGAATGTTTTCATAATTCATGTTGAATCTATTTGTATTAAGCGTTTGAATAGCAATGACTCATTTTGCAGAAAATAAAAAAGCAATGACAACACAAACCACAGGATGGAAATCGGCGTTTACCGCATTTTTAGATCGACGTGCATTAATCATGTTGTTCTTAGGTTTTTCAGCGGGTATTCCAATCTTATTAATCTTTTCTAGTTTGTCTTTATGGTTAGGTGAAGCGGGCATAGATAAAAGTGCAATTACATTTTTTAGTTGGGCTGCACTGGGTTATTCCTTTAAGTTTGTTTGGGCGCCTTTGGTCGATGAACTTCCTGTTCCTGTTTTAACAAAACTGTTAGGGCGCCGTAGAGCATGGTTATTGGTCGCGCAATGCTTAATTATTCTCGCAATTTGTATTATGGCTTTTTCAGATCCATCTTTAGGACAGGCCTATATTTACCAAATGGCTGTGGGCGCTGTATTACTTGGTTTTTCTGCGGCTACGCAAGATATTGTCATTGATGCTTACCGAATTGAACTTGCTGAAACCAAAATGCAGACGGTTTTAGCATCTACCTATAATGCAGGTTACCGTATAGGGATGATTGTTGCGGGTGCGGGCGCATTATTCTTAGCTGCATCATTAGGTACGGCAAAAGGTAATTACATTTACAGTGCTTGGAAAATCACTTATTTAGCGATGGCTGCGGTCATGTTCGTGGGCATTATTACCACATTATGTATTCGTGAACCGCAAGTAGATCGTATTCGTAAAGATTATAAGCGCAGTGATTATTATCGTTTAGTCACAGTATTCTTTATCGCCGTAATTAGCTTTGTTTTAAGCTATGTCTATTCGGGCAATTTAACTGAACTTTTAAAAGCACAATTCCAAATTAAAGATTCATTTTTATTATTTTGTTTTGAAGCTTTACGCTTTTTAGCTTCAGGTGCTGTTGCTGTATTTGTTGGTTCAGCTTTGGTAAAAGCTGGTGCTGTAAATAAGCAAATGGCATTTGAAACTTGGGTCAATCCTATTGCTGATTTCTTTAAACGCTATGGAATGAAACTTGCTTTAGTCTTGTTATTACTTATAGGTTTTTACCGAATTTCCGACATTATTGCAGGTGTTATATCTAACGTTTTTTATCAAGACTTAAACTTCACCAAAGAACAAATTGCCGAAGCAGTAAAAATTTATGGCGTAATTTTCAGTTTGGTCGGTGGCTTTTTAGGTGGCTTATTAGCACAGCGTATGAACATCATGAAACTGATGTTTGTTGGTGCAATTTTAGCATCTGCAACAAATCTTATTTTTGTCGGTTTAGTGAAGTCGGGGGAACAGCTTAACGATGTTCAAATTCAGGTAGGCGCAGAAAAATATACAGCGCAGGTTGATGAAGTTGGTTATTGGAAAGCTAGTATTCCAAGTCAAGTTTTAGCGCAAAGCCAAGAAATTGATGTAAAAGCAAGTTATGCAAAATCTGAAGAAAGCGTGGTTGTGAATTTACCGTACTTGGTACAAAACAATCATCAAACGGTCATGCAACTATTGCCTATAACAAGCAATAACACAATTTCTGAAAAAGAAAAAAGTGGTAGTTTAGTTATTCGAGGACAGTATTTTGGACAGCCTTTAACTGAGCAGCAAAAAATTGTTGTAAGTTTAGATGATGAAAAATTTGATGCCAAATTAGATAAAAATGGCATGTTTAGCACTGCAATTGATGCTAAAAAATTAGTGAATTCATCATCTAAAAATATTACGGCAGCACTTGTGGAAAATGATCAACAATCTTCTCAAGTTCAGCATGCTTATCGTGTAGATACATCTGCACAAAAAAATACCTTAGATATCGATTTACAACCAATACCTGCAATTGATGCAAGCTCAAATGGAAACGCCGAAATTTCAGGAAAAGTGGTTAAGCCATATAGTACGGGTTGGTTGTATTTTGCAATTATTGTAGATAATTTAGCTTCAGGGCTTGCTGGTGCAGCATTTATTGCATTTCTATCAAGTTTAACAAGCGTGTCTTTCACTGCGGTTCAATATGCAATTTTCAGCTCATTAATGACGCTTACACCTAAGATTTTAGGTGGTTATTCAGGTACTATAGTGACCAATATTGGTTATCCTAACTTCTTCTTAATGACAACTTTAATTGGTATCCCAATTTTAGTTTTAGTTGTTTGGGTTGGAGTTTTATTGAAAAATCATCAAAAATTGACTGTAAAAGAAGGTGAATAATATGCGAATGCTGCATACCATGTTACGTGTAGGCAATTTAGAACAATCTTTAGCGTTCTATACTGAAGTACTGGGTATGACTTTGCTTCGTAAACGTGATTATGAAGAAGGTCGTTTCACATTGGCTTTTGTTGGCTATGGTGATGAAGAAAATAATACCGTGCTAGAACTAACTCATAACTGGGATACAGACAGTTATGAATTGGGTAATGCTTATGGTCATATTGCAATTGCGGTAGATGATGCATACAAAGCATGTGAAGACATTAAAGCGCGTGGCGGTAAAGTTGTACGTGAAGCTGGTCCAATGAAAGGCGGTGTTACGGTTATTGCATTTGTTGAAGATCCTGATGGTTATAAAATTGAGCTGATTCAGCAAGATTTAAATGCACGTAATAACTAAGTAGAACAAATATATTGTAAGAAAATAATGAACATTTCATTTGAAATGGTCGCAAAAATTGAAAAGCTCAGTAAGATGGTTTATCGGAAGGTAAATTTTCATACTGAGCTTTTTAATGTCAGTAGACAAATACAAGGATAGGGTAATGTTGAAATTATTGGCTTTAGATCGATTTACTATTTTATTAATGGTCATGGTGGTCTTGGCATCTATTGTGCCTGTTTCAGGTCAAGCCGCATATTACTTTGGTATTTTAACGACAGTCGCAATTGCAATTTTATTCTTTCTACATGGTGCAAAATTATCACGTGAAGCAGTTGTGCAAGGCATTATGCATTGGAAACTTCATGCACTTGTATTTGCCTTAACTTTTGCTGTATTTCCAATATTAGGTTTAATGGCAAAACCAATTCTTGAACCCATGTTAGGTCGAGAATTATATTGGGGCTTTCTGTTTATGTGCTTTTTGCCATCAACTGTACAATCTTCTATTGCATTTACTTCGGTAGCAAAAGGCAATGTTGCTAGCGCCGTATGTAGTGCATCTTTTTCTAATATTATTGGCATGTTTATTACGCCAATTCTTGTAAGTATTTTTATATTAGGTCAGTTAAAACACGACTTCGATCCAACAGCATCTATTATTCAAATTACATTATTGCTGTTTGTTCCTTTTGTATTGGGTCAAATTTTAAGACCTTGGATTTTTCCTAAAATGCAAAAAATTCCTAGCCTTGTAAAAGCATTTGATCAGGGTTCAATTTTGATGGTGGTGTATGGTGCATTTAGTGGGGCAGTCGTTGCGGGTTTATGGAAAGTTGTGAGTTTTAATACACTCATGTTGCTTATATTGGCATGTTCTGTTTTATTAACCGCAATTATGCTTTTAGCTTTATACATTCCAAAATGGATGGGCTTTAATAAAGAAGATCAAATTGCCATTTTCTTTTGTGGTTCTAAAAAGACTCTTGCTAGTGGCGTACCAATGGCACAAATTTTATTTATTGGACAGCCATTAGGAATGATTGTTTTACCTATTATGATTTTTCACCAAATTCAGTTAATGGTATGTGGTGTAATTGCAAATTATTGGTCTAAACAAGCAGAAGTTAAAGAGAAAGAATAGTTCGCTTTATATTAAATTTAAAGTATAATAACGCCCACTTGTTGCGCTTAGCTCTGACGGTATCCGTCTCGGTGGGCCAAAAGAATGGTCTGTTGTGGTGTTGATCTGCTGAGGTAATTTAATTACTTCGCCTTTTCCTCATTTTTATGATGAGAGTGATCAATTGCGATGACAGCTAAACCTTCTTTAATCTTAGGAGAATCGACGATGCGCGCCGATATTCACCCAAAATATGAAAACTTAGTTGCTACTTGTTCATGTGGTAACGTAATCGAGACTCGTTCTGCACTTGGTAAAGAAACTATTTACCTAGATGTATGTTCAGCTTGCCACCCATTCTATACTGGTAAACAGAAGAATGTTGACACTGGCGGTCGTATCGACAAGTTCAAACAACGTTTCTCTGGTATGTCACGTTCTATCAAACGCGATTAATACAGAAATAAAAAAAACGGGCATTATGCCCGTTTTTTTTATTTCTAAAACTAATACAAAATAGTCATTAATAATTTTAAGTATGTACAAGACCTTAAAGGTCTTGTACATCAATAAGCTGATCTAATTTTTTCTGGAAATAATCGCCCTGAATAAAGCGCGCTTCAACATTCCATGCATTTGCGAACAAATTCATATCGTTTAATTCACGTAATAACATAAGTGATGGACGAATCTCTTGGAAAGCTAATAATTTCTCATTGAGTTCTTGAGTGCTCGCTTCATCAGACAACATTTGTGTTAAATCTGTATGTAATGCTAGACAATCAATATCAAGTTGTTTTAATAGCGTTTCGCTATACATTGAGCGACCAAAATTACGCATTGAAACTTGAGCGCCATGTGCACGTAATTGTGTAATTTTCTTTTGTGCTTCATCAATGTGCTGATGAATATCTTCTTCGGCAAATTGAAGAATAAGCGGATATTCTGCTGAACTACCAATAATTGTAATTAGTTTTGCCACAAATTCAGGGAAAGTTTTATCTTGCAATAAAATATGCTTATTTAAATTGATAATCAGTTTTGCAGTTGGATATTGAGTAATAAAATTATGTAATTGTTTGCAAGATTCCACTAAAATCCAACGATCTAATTTAATAGATAATTCTGGATCATCTACAAGTTCTAAGATATCGCAGCAGTTTTTCCAGTTTGTTCCATCAATAAAGCTACTGGTAACTTCATAGGTATAAAGATTTGTATCTTCTTTATCGTATAGTTGCTGATATTTAAGATGAATTTCCCCTTTATTTAAGCACTCAGCAAGACGGCTAAGCGTATTATCTTGCTGTGGTGCAATAAATACAGGTTCAACTGGTTGAGTAGCAACAGGTACAATCGAAATTGCTGGACTTTCAAGTTGACTTGTTGGGATTTCAATATTTGGTGAAAAATCTGTATCTAAACCAAAATCGATTGTCGTCTTTTCACATGGAATAGGCAGTTTAGTGCTAAATGCCTGAGCAATGTAATTTTCGAAATCAAGTTCATCTTTAATTGTACTGTTGAGTAAGCTAAAACCCATACGTAAGTTTAATGGGTAAGATGAGCCATTTACATCAATAAGTTGTGGTTTAGTTAACGTGCTGAGAGAAGTTAATTTAGAGTCCAAAATTTCTTGGGTATCTGCTTGAAATAGCCCGATATAAACTGAAGTATCAACTTTAAATAATGGAACTTTTGTTTGTTCTTTTAAAAATGCGCGAATATTTTGGAAATAGGTTTTAGATGTAAGCCAATCTGATAGAAAAATTTGTTCAGGGCAATTTGCTAAAGAAAAACTCACTAAAGCATTTTTTGCAGCAGGTTGCTTTTGTAAAGTACGATTAATTTGTTGGAATACATGCGGATTTTGCGCTGCTGTTTCTACAGAATTAGATTTAGCTGCTGTAGATTCCATATCAATGGTAATTTGAATTGCATCTTCTTCAGTTGCTTTTATAAATTCAATGGTAAGAGGGTTTTTATTCGCAAGATTGGTGTTTAATGATTCTAAGCTAAATGCACCTGCATCAAGCTGTCCCTGAGATGCTTTTTTAATACGCGTTTTTAACTCTGCAATATTCTTGGGTTTAAGTAAATCAAGTAATGGTAAACCAATAATTTCATCTTCAGATTTAAAACCAAAGAGTTCTAAATATTCAGGATTAGCTTGTACGTGAATACCTTCTTGAATAATAGCTAAAGCTTTATTGCTGTCTTCAACTAAAGATTGTGCTTGAGTTTGCGCAGTTTCAAGTTCATCCATAAGGTTTTCTTGCTGTTGCTGTAAACGGCTAAAAGCAATAGTACGAATAAGACCGTAATAGAAACGTTCTGGATGGTCGATATTTAAAACATCATACAAACCTTTATGAATATAACTTGTATATTGTTCATATTCATAATCATCAGGATTGAGTAGTAAAAGAGGTAAATCTGGTTGTGTTGAAGACCGAATGAGAGCAATTGCTTGATCTACTTTTAAATCATAAGCACGACCAAAAATGACAACATCCCATTTAAAATTCAATTGTTTTTCAAAGTTTTTAACATCATCTAAAAGCGTTGCTACAACACTAAAGTCATTTTCTTTTAGTTGATCACAAATTTGATTAAATCGAATCTGATTGTCATCGATAATGAGTAAACGTGCTTCCGAACGCTTATGCTTTTTAGAAAATAATGGATTTCTCACTTCAATGTTTCCCATAAATCATGATGTTTTACTTCATTTAACTGTTTATGGATAAAATTATCCAAAATTGGTCTTTGTTGCTCATTCAGTAATTCAAAGTTAAAACGCATGAAACTTTGTGTAATTAATAATGGCTTAATTAAAAATACTTTCAACTCATCTGTGCCCAAACGAAGTTGGATAGATTGCTTATCTTTTAATAAACCAATTCCAGGTAAAATTAATGTGGTAGATATTTCATCTAATTGTGTATTCTGCATAATAAGAGCAGGGTGGTAATGACCTGTGTTACGGTCGACTTGTAAGTAGCAAGCACATGGTGCAATGTCTTGAGCAAGAATTTCTAAACCAAGTTCTAAACTTTGCTCAGATGATTGTTTAATCCAGCGAATAACACCACCACGCCATGGGCTACGTGAGTTTTCTTGAACTAAAATAAACTCACCTGTTTTTAAATTTTTAGGCGTTACACCAGTCCATTGAATACGGTAACCAGTAACACTAATATCGAGTACATCCACTTGGTGGATTTTTTTGGATTCTCTATCTATATTTTTTAATGGGGTTTCATTGATCGGAATTGTTTGATTGCTTGGATCTAGAAAATTACTTGCACCTTTAATTTGATAATTAGAACCTAGCACCAATGTTTCATTAAAGTTTTTAGCTTTAGATAAATAAAAATGAGCAGCACTTAATCCAAAACAAATTTTAATACGTGCATTATATTCGTAACGTTCATAACGACGTTCGGCTGTATTGGTTAAAATATTATGAATGTGGAAGTGTAGCGCAGGGGTTAAAAATAGCTTTTCATTTGGAGATAGTTTATCGTTGTTTCTACCCTGATTTTCATTTAAATATTCAAGCAATGCTTGCGTTGAAATATAAATATTCGTATTGCAATTCGTTTCTTGAACTGTGTTGAAAATTGGTGCGATATCTTTGGTTGAGTCTACAACATAGCGAGAAAGTGTAGATTCTTTTGGTAGAACTTGAATGAGTCTTGCCCACTCATAACTGCATAAAAATAAACCTTGAATTTCAGCAGGTCGTATTTGATGCGTATTGAAAATATCAAGTAAAACAATTTGAGCATAAGCTTGATTAATATTTTTAATTTGATGCTTAGTACCTAATATTTGGTTGATATTGGTCAAATTAAAATTGTTCTTCATTGCATTCGCTAAAAGCGAATGAGTGATGAGCCACTGACCTGTTAATGCTGAGTTATATAGCATTTGTTGGTGATAAAACAACAAAGCAAGTTGTTGTAAAGCATAGTAAGTTGCAACAGTTTGAGCTGTTTCCAAGTTCTTTTTAGATTTAAATGAAAAAAATGAAAAACTTTGATCTTGTAGTTGTTGCTTACTACGCTGTGCGATATCAATATAAATTTTAGATAAATGAATTCTAAGAGATAATGCTAATTCAATAATTTGAGTATTACGACTATCAGATATAAGTGATTGATTAAATGAGTGTTTTTCTAGACTATTTAAGATATTGTCAATAATTGGATGAATGGCTTGAATTAAGTCAAAACGCAGTGTTTCTTTACAATTTAGCTCAGAAATTTCAACAATTGCATTGAATAAAGCGCGTGCGGAATCACCTAAATGATGAATTTCTAATTGACCTGACCATTGCTGAATACTTGTTACAGAGTTTTGGCAAAAACTAAGCTGCTCCAACGTTAATTCGTTGCTGGTTTGAAAGATATCATTCGCCGTTTTATCCATAATTCATTTAACTCAAAAAGTTTCCGTTCCCAAAAGTGGTGTTTTATTTTTCTCCCCAGCAATTTCTCGTACAAGCTTTGGTACTAGATAGCCGGGTAAAGTAGCAAGTAATTCTGTATAAATTTGATTGATTGTGTCTGGTTCTAAATCGAAATGATGAGCACCTTTCACTTTATCCAATACATGTAAATAGTATGGCATTACCCCAATATCAAATAATTTATAACTTAAATTTGCTAAAATGTTCGCTGAATCATTGACCCCTTTTAACAACACAGCTTGATTTAATAACGTGATTTTATTTTCCACAAGTCCATTTAATTTTGAACATGTATATTCGTCTAATTCTAGAGCATGATTCGAGTGTATCACTAGAATAATTCGTAGCCTACTGTTTTTTAAGATAGAAATAAACTCATCATCAACTCTGCTAGGAATGACGACTGGAACACGTGAATGAATTCTCACGTATTTTAGTTGTTTAATTGATTCTAAACGCTCAATCCACAATTGAAGTTTTCTATTTGAAATTGTAAGTGGGTCACCACCACTTAAAATCACTTCATTAATTTCGGGTTTAGATTCAATGTAATTTGCAATATTTATCCAATCATCATTTTTAGGTAAATTTTCTTGATATGGGAAATGACGTCTAAAACAATATCGACAATGAACAGCACAAGCACCTGTAAGTGTAAGTAAAAAGCGTGACTTATACTTATGTAAAACGCCTGGTTGTTGATTCGCTTCTTCTTCACCTAAAGGGTCTGTAATAAAACCTTCGTGATCTTCAAGTTCTAAATGATGAGGTAAAACTTGTAAGAGTAAGGGATCGAGTGAATTACCTTTTTCAATTTTTTCAGCAAACGCACGAGGAACACGAAGCTTAAATGTTTCAGATGCTAAAAGTGCGCCAGACAATAATTGGTCAGATGATAAGTCGAGTAGGTCTAACAGTTCTTTAGGCTGAGTAATAAGATCACTCATTTGAGATTGCCAATTTTGCTCTTGATATAAATAATTTGTCATGTTTATGCTTAAAAATATAAATTGATCTTAGATTCAAACGAGTAGGTAGATACGAATTACGTATAGATTGAAAAAATAAAAATCATAAAAGGATAAAGAAGGAGATTGAATAAAATTTGAAATTCAAATTTAGTGAATTTTACCTCTTTTTAGCAATGCTATAAATAAGAAGAATTGATGTATGTGTATAAGTTAATCAGCTTAAGTTCGATATTCAAGAATTTTTCATTGCGACAAAGTGTATTGGTCATTTAGAATACGTCACATCACATAAATGTGCATGTGGCATAAGTGTGCGAGTTAGCTTGCTAAATGATTCGTACAGCCCGTAGCGCTAAAGATTATAGTTAGTAAGTTTGGAGTGCCAGTCATGGCCTATTATTCTACGAATGATTTCAAGTCAGGCCTTAAGGTTATGCTTGATGGTAACCCATGTTCAATCATGGAAAATGAATATGTTAAGCCTGGTAAAGGTCAAGCATTCAACCGCGTAAAATTGCGTAACCTTCGCAGCGGTAAAGTTTTAGAAAAAACTTTTAAATCAGGTGAAAACTTAGAAGCTGCAGACATCGTAGAAGTAGAAATGGAATACTTGTACAACGATGGCGAAATGTGGAACTTCATGGATCCTGTTTCATTTGAACAGATTGCTGCTGATAAAACAGCGATGAGCGATGCTGCTAAATGGTTAAAAGACGATTCAAATGAAAAATGCACAATTATGTTGTTCAATGGCGTTCCTTTGAACGTTACAGCACCTAACTTCGTTGTATTGAAAATTGTTGAAACAGATCCAGGTGTACGTGGCGATACTTCAGGCGGTGGTGGTAAACCAGCTAAGCTTGAAACAGGTGCAGTTGTACGTGTTCCATTGTTTGTTCAGCAAGAAGAAAGCGTTCGTGTAGACACTCGTACAGGTGACTATTTAGAGCGTGCATAATGGTGTAGAAATATACTATTATCGAAAGGGATGATCTTAATCATCCCTTTTTTTATGCCAAAGTCTTAGATTAAAAGAAGGATGTGAGGAGTAAAGTTGTTCAGGATGAAACAGCTGTACCTCAAAAAAAATAATTAAGCTGATTTAGAACATACATATATGAGGGATTTAAATGGAATCAGTTCAACCAAAGTTGACAACAACTTCTAAAATTATATGGCTGCTTGTTGCCATATTGGGCGCAATATCCTTCGGGATACTTGCGGTAAGTCGTGGAGAGCATGTGAATGCGGTATGGCTCATTCTTGCAGCCGTCTGTGTATACAGCATTGCATATCGTTTCTATAGTTTATTTATTGCCAATAAAGTCTTTGAGCTGAATGAGCGACGTTTAACACCTGCACATCGTTTAGCAGATGGCTTGGATTATGTTCCAACCAATAAAGGCGTTTTGTTTGGACATCACTTTGCTGCAATTGCAGGTGCAGGTCCGCTTGTAGGTCCAATTCTTGCTGCACAAATGGGTTACTTACCAGGTACCATTTGGCTTTTAGTAGGTGTTGTACTTGCAGGTGCGGTACAAGACTTTTTAGTACTTTTCATTTCTACACGTAGAGATGGGCGCTCTTTAGGTGAAATGGCGAAGCAAGAGCTTGGTTCATTTGCTGGTGTAATTGTAATGCTTGGTGCGCTTGGCGTAATGATCATTATTCTTGCAGTATTGGCACTGGTTGTTGTTAAAGCATTAACAAACAGTCCATGGGGTGTATTCAGTATTGCAGCAACCATACCAATTGCGCTGTTCATGGGTGTTTACATGCGATTTATCCGACCGGGTAAAATTGCAGAAGTGTCGATTATTGGTTTTGTGCTGATGATGGCAGGGATTATCTATGGTGAAAGTATTGCTCAACATCCATATTGGGGGCCATTATTCACATTAACAGGTACTGAATTAACTTGGTGTTTGATTGCATATGGTTTCATTGCATCAGTTTTACCTGTTTGGTTGCTTTTAGCACCGCGTGATTACTTATCTACATTCTTAAAAATTGGTGTAATTGCAGGTTTGGCAATTGGTATTGTATTTGCAATGCCTGAAATGAAAATGCCAGCAATCACACAATTCGTTGATGGTACAGGTCCTGTATTTGCAGGTTCAATGTTCCCATTCTTATTTATTACCATTGCCTGTGGTGCAATTTCGGGTTTCCACGCACTTGTGTCATCGGGTACTACACCAAAACTTGTGAATAAAGAAACTGATATTCGCATGATTGGTTATGGCGGTATGTTGATGGAATCATTCGTTGCAATTATGGCGATGGTTTGTGCAACAGTATTAGATCCTGGTGTTTATTTTGCCATTAACTCGCCTGCGGCAGTTATTGGTACATCTGTAGAGTCGGCTGCGGAAGCGGTACGTAATTTAGGTTTTGTCATTACACCTGAAGCATTAACGCTACTTGCACAAGAAGTGGGTGAAAGCTCAATTTTATCTCGTACAGGTGGTGCGCCAACATTTGCAATTGGTATGGCCCATATCATTACTGAAATTTTCAACAGTCGTGAAATGATGGCATTTTGGTACCACTTCGCAATTCTATTCGAAGCATTATTCATTTTAACTGCGGTAGATGCGGGTACGCGTGCTTGCCGTTTCATGGTTCAAGATACAGTTGGTATTGTTGTTCCTGCGGTTAAAAACTCTAAGAATTTTGTAGGTAACTTAATTGGTACAGCTGTTGCAGTTTCAGGATGGGGCTTCTTCGTATACCAAGGCGTAGTCGATCCATTAGGCGGTATTAACAGCTTATGGCCGTTATTCGGTATTGGTAACCAAATTCTTGCAGCAATGGCATTGATGCTAGGTACGGTTATTCTATTCAAGATGAAGAAAGAGAAATATGTTTGGGTGACAATCGTTCCAACTATTTTCTTGTTCATTACATCGATGACTGCTGGTTGGCAAAAGATTTTCCACGAAAATCCAAAAATTGGTTTCTTGGCACAAGCAGACCGTTTCAAGGACGCAATTGCACGTGGTGAAATTTTAAAACCTGCGAAATCAATTGAAGAAATGCAAACAATCATTATGTCTAACCAAATTAATGCAGCGTTATGTGCATTCTTTATGATTGTTGCTTTTGTGATGTTGTTTGCTGCAATTCGTGTGGTGCGCCGTGCATTGGCTTCGCCAACACCAACTGTGAATGAAGCGGAAGCAATTTACGTTGATCCTGCTGAAATTGAGCCATCAAAATCTGCACATTAATGAGGATTTCGTATGAACCTTAAATTTGCTAAAAGTGGTAAAACGGTGATTTATAAAATCATCAAAATGACCATTATGTCGCAGAAGGAGCTTATTCTTAATCCTAAGAATTGGTCTCGAATTGCAACACTTTGGCAGCGTTTACAGCAAAGTTTTCGCTTGATGGTGGGTGTGCCTGATTACCAAAATTATTTGGAACATATGGCAAAACATCATCCAGATTTGGAAGCTATGGATGCTAAAACTTTTTATCGTTATTGCGTGGATGCACGTTATCCAACAGCAGGTGGCGATATGAAGAAATGCCCTTGTTAATATTTGATTAATAAAAAAGCGTCCTAACGGGCGCTTTTTTATGGTCGTTATTTATGTATTGTTCATAATCTAAAGCCTGAATTGCCCCAAATTTTTTGTGAGTTAGAAGCACAACAAAAACATGAGCCAGATCTTAAGTCTGAAACTGTAAAAATTGAGGATAAAGTCGCATAACCATCTTAAAAATAACACTTTAGAGAGTATTGAATTCTTTGGAAAAAATCTAAAACAGTGTATGTTATTTAAAACTGATTTTATTTGGGGAATGTAGGTGATTTGGGGAATGAAAAAGGCAAACGAAGAAGCTTCATACCAAAGTGAGCATAATTTGGATGCATCAATCGAAAAATATACTCCAAAAATTACTGAATTTTTAACGCAAATTAATCGCATTATTTTAGATAAAGAACAGCAAACAAAACTTGCATTGTGTTGCTTACTTGCAGGTGGGCATGTGTTGTTTGAAGACCTACCTGGTTTAGGTAAAACAACATTATCTAGCGCATTAGCAAGACTTGCAGGACTTCAATTTCAACGTATTCAATTTACCAATGACATGCTTGCAAGCGATGTGATTGGCGTGAATATGTTTAATCAAAAAGAACATCAATTCGAGTTTAAACAAGGTCCAATTTTCACCCAAATTTTACTTGCAGATGAAATTAACCGTTGTAGCCCAAAAACGCAAAGTGCATTACTCGAAGCAATGGAAGAGGGTTATGTCACCATAGATGGTACACGTCACGAACTACCAAAACCATTTTGGGTTATGGCAACGCAAAATCCATTATTTCAAAGTGGTACATACGCTTTACCAGAATCTCAGTTAGACCGTTTTTTAATGCGGTTATCTTTGGGATATCCATCAAGACAAGCAGAAAAACAATTACTACAGCAAAACTCGAGACAAGCGCTAATTTCTACTTTAAATCATGTGTTTTTAGAATCTGAAGTACTTGAATTACAAAATATTGTTAAAGATATTTTTGTATCTGATGCAGCTTTGGAATATTTACTAGATTTAGTTGAAGAGTCACGAAAAGGGCATCACGGATTGTCTACACGCGGTGCTTTGGCTTTAAAGAAAGCGGCACAGGCGCATGCGCTCATTATGCAACGTAATTTTGTAACTTCAGATGATATTCAGGCTGTATTTAGCGCTGTTACTTCACATCGATTGGGGCTTTCAGAATCAGAAGCTTTACATTTAATGAAGCAAGTAGGTGCGAGTTAATTGTATATGCTGAAGAAATATTGGCAGAGTTGGGTAAATAAAAGATTTAAATTTGAACAATTTAAGCAACTGACCCAAAAAGATATTTTGATATTTATTTATCAGCAAGGTTATTTGTTTCTTGTTCTGATATTTATCACATTTATTGCAGGTGTAAATTACGCGAATAATCTTATTTTAGGTTTTTGCTTTTTAATAAGTTCTATTTTATGTATTAGCTTTTATTTAACTTTTAAACAGCTTTATGGTTTAGAAATTACATCTGCAATATCTGAAATTGGGCAGGTTGGAAATTCGGTAGAACTCACATTATATTTTGAGCAAAAACTACCGCAAACTCGTTATCTTTGGATTAAAACAGAACATCATTTAGAGAAAATTTTAGTCCAGAATTTAAAAGAAAAAATCACATTAAATTTCTATGCAGAAGAGCGTGGAAAATTTGAATTACCTAATGTTCAAATTTATTCAGTTTATCCATTTGGGCTAGTTCGAGCGTGGACGTATTTATATCTTCAAAATTGTGTATGGATTGCACCAAGAGCCAAAGAGTTTCAAACAGATAACAAGTTTGTGCAGCAAAACTTTTCTCAAGATGTAGATGAGTTTAGAGAGTTGAGAGAATATCAAACAGGTGAGTCTCTACATGCAGTTTCATGGAAGCAAGCAGCACGTGGTCATGGCTTATATATTAAAATATTTGAACAATATGAAGATCAACATCACGTGAATATTGTTTATGAAAATATGCCTGCAAATTCACATGAAGAGCGTTTAAGTTTAATGATGGGATTGGTCGAACAATGTGAGCAATTACAACATGCTTATAATTTGGTATTACCACGTGCAGAACTTGAACTGGGTTTAGGTGAAAAACAGCTATATCAAGCGAAACTTCTGTTAGCACAGGCGTAATGACAATGAATAGATTAATTAATAATTCAATTATATTAACGCTTGGTATTATCCTCATTACGCAAAGTATATTTTTACCATTTGCCGTTAGTGCATTATTCGCAGTTGTAATTATTATTTTGTATTTTAAATTAGCTAAACAAGAAAAACGTATATCGAAAGTAATTACATTTTTGTTTGTTATAGTCTCTTTAGCAGCTATTTTCTTTTCTTATAAAACTTTTATTGGTATTGAAGCTGGCGTTGCTGTTCTAGCTACGTTTCTATTTGCTAAAGCAATGGAAATTAAGGCTAAACGTGATGTGATTATTCTTTTGAATTTTGCATTATTTGTAAGTGCAAGTAGCTTTTTATATAGCCAATCTTTATGGATGGCATTACTGGTTATATCGTGTTTATTGAGTTGTTTGGTTGGATTGTATCGCCTACAAACAAGTGAGTTTTCGAATCATCAAATATCTAAAATAAGTATATTTCAGGATGCACGGCATGTTGGAAAGTTTATTGTTTTTGCACTCCCATTTTTTATTTTACTCTTTTTGTTTTTTCCAAGATTACCGCCGCTTTGGCACATTCCAATTCCAGACCAAAATAAAGGTATAACAGGAATTAGTGAGACAATGTCTCCAGGGGACATTGCTGAGCTATCGCAATCTTCTGAATTGGCTTTTCGAATAATTGGCGATATGAAAAAATTGCCTAATCAGTCGGATTTATATTGGAGAGGACTGGTTCTTGATCAATATGATGGGCAACAATGGACAAGTAATTTTGCTAATCAGCAACCATCACTGAACGCTCATTTTGAAAAAAGTAGTCAAAATTTTGAGTATGAATATTTAGCAGCTGATGTTCGAACAAAATGGGTGATGTCTTTAGAAAAATCTGTTCCTATTCAAGAAAAATATGTATTAAGAACAGATTGGAGTGTTGTTCCAATTCGACCAAATGGACGAATTCAACCTGTAAAAATGCAATGGATTGGCAAAGCCCAATTTAATTTAAATGTTAATGTTGTGCCTAATTGGGTTCAAAGTAGTAATACTCGAGCTCCAACTCAATTTGACTTGCAAGCACAGCAATTTGCGCAAAATTTATTTGTGAAAAGTAATAGAAATCCTGAGCTGTATATTCAAAATTTACTTAAATGGTATAAAGAAAATAATTTTACTTATACATTAAGTCCTGGTTTATTAGGACAAAATAGAATTGATGAGTTTTTATTTAAATCTAAACAGGGTTTTTGTGAACATTATGCTTCTAGCTTTGTCATGCTTATGCGTTACGTAGGTATTCCTGCTCGTATCGTTGTTGGGTATCAAGGTGGGCAGTTGGCACCAGATAGTGAAAGTTGGGAGGTTCGTCAATTAGATGCACATGCATGGACGGAGGTGCTTATCGGTCAGGAATGGGTTCGTTATGATCCTACCGCAATAATCGCACCTGAACGTGTAGATCGTGGCATGCAAAATTTAATTGCGAATAATCAGCAAGTTTTTGGTGATAGTCATACCAACTGGAAATATCAGCAATTCAATTTTTTAAATAAAGCTCGAATTTGGAGTGATTACTTAACTTATCAATGGCAAAGTAAAGTTGTTGGTTATGATGTTCAAAGCCAGAAAAAGTGGTTTGATCGTTTAGGTTTTAGTAATACTTATACTGCAATTTTAGTTTTAATTTTTGGCATTTTATTGATTGTTAGCGCATATTTTTCTTGGATATATTATTTAACTTTTAAACGTAGAGATAAGGTGCAATGGGCTTTAAATCGATTGTCGAAACAGTTACCTATTCATCTTCAGAAAAAGCCTTATGAATCTGTTGCGAGTTGGTTGATTTACGTTTCTTCAGCCTTAGAGCTAAATGAACATGAACAAGCTTTGATTTGTGAGCTTATAAATTCATATCAAAAGTATGTTTATGGCGCTAATAAAGATGAAAAAGATATTCAAATACTATTAAAATTGATTAATAGTTGTTCTGCTATGTTGGCTCAATATAAAAAAGGCTTGTCTTAGAATTTTAAAATGACTATGATTTTAGCCACTTTAGGTGTATAGCTCAGTTGGTTAGAGCGCTACGTTGACATCGTAGAGGTCAGCAGTTCGAGTCTGCTTATACCTACCAAAATTTAAAGCTATAAAAAGGTTTTAAGCAAAAAAAGCTTAAAACCTTTTTTATTGTTTGAACTAAAGTGAATCGTTCATGGTAAAGTTTTTATAATTAAAGGAAGTTAGATTAATTATTGAGGTAATGAATCTTCAATAATCCTATTATAAATTCCCAATAAATGATTAAAAATTACGACAAAAGCAGATGCTTTTAATCACAAAAACAGTCAATTTAAGACATTTTTTCTATTAAAATACAAATATGTTTAAAGTTTATACTGTCATTTAGTTGGTGAATGGTGTTTGCTATGAAAGCAATTCAATAACTTTAGTCTATATTGACTTTAGGATTATAAAAAATGGTGTTTGAATTGTTCATATTGTGTACTAATTTAGATATGTGTTTTATAAGTGATTTTATTATATTCTTAATTTAATTAATGACTTATTTGAAAAATAAATTGAATTATAGTGTCATCACATTTGAGAATACCTAACATTTTGCACTTCGAAAAACAGCAAATATCAAGTAGAATAGTGGCACAAGAAAATAGTATAGGTGTGAACAAACGTTAAGCGACATCACAATATGAAATGATATTTCATTGACGGATAAGCTTTGAGCATCGATACTCTTTATGTTTTATTCAAGCAAACCGGTTCGCAGAAATTGAGTCAAAAGCTCAGTTCTAAAAAACTTAATCTATCGCAAGGGGCTATATATGGCTGGTGGAAAGTCAAAAATCATTTATACACTGACCGACGAGGCGCCATTATTGGCAACTTACTCACTACTGCCGATCATTGAGACCTTTACTAAGCCAGCTGGCGTAGAAATTGTTAAAAGTGACATTTCTGTAGCTGTACGTGTACTCGCAGAATTTGCAGATTATTTAAAAGACGAACAAAAAGTTCCTGATACTCTTGCAGAGTTGGGTCGTCTTACTCAAGATCCAGATACGAATATTATCAAGCTTCCTAACATTAGTGCGTCTGTTGGCCAATTAACAGCATGTATTAAAGAGCTTCAATCTAAAGGTTATGCGATTCCTGATTACCCAGAAAATCCTACAACTGAAGAAGAAAAAGCGATTAAAGCTCGTTATAGCAAATGTTTAGGTTCTGCTGTAAATCCAGTTTTACGTGAAGGTAACTCTGACCGTCGTGCACCTGCTGCAGTTAAAAACTACGTTAAAAAACATCCACACTCTATGAGCGAGTGGAAGCAGTGGTCACAAACTCACGTTTCACATATGAGCGAAGGTGACTTCTATCACGGTGAAAAGTCTATGACTTTAGACCGCGCTCGTGACGTGAAAATGGAATTAGTGACTAAGTCTGGTCAAACAATTGTTCTCAAGCCAAAAGTTGCGCTTAAAGACGGTGAAATTATCGATTCAATGTTCATGAGCAAGAAAGCGCTTTGCGATTTCTATGAAAAAGAACTTGAAGATTGTCGTGAAGCAGGAATTTTGTTCTCTTTACACGTTAAAGCAACAATGATGAAAGTTTCACACCCGATCGTATTCGGTCACTGTGTGAAAATATACTACAAAGAAGCTTTTGAAAAGCACGGTAAATTATTCGAAGAGCTAGGCGTAAACGTAAACAACGGTATGGCTGGTCTTTATGAAAAGATTGAAACTTTACCGACATCTGTACGTGAAGAAATCATTGCAGATTTACACGCTTGCCAAGAACACCGTCCTGCTTTAGCAATGGTTGATTCTGCAAAAGGTATCACAAACTTCCATTCACCAAACGACGTAATTGTAGATGCTTCTATGCCTGCAATGATCCGTGGTGGTGGTAAAATGTGGGGTGCTGACGGCAAACCTTACGACTGTAAAGCTGTAATGCCTGAATCTACATTCGCTCGTATTTACCAAGAAATGATCAATTTCTGCAAGTGGAATGGCAACTTCGATCCAAAAACTATGGGTACTGTACCTAACGTTGGTTTGATGGCGCAAAAAGCTGAAGAATACGGTTCACATGACAAAACTTTCGAAATTTCAGAAGATGGTGTTGCGAACATCGTTGATCTTGAAACTGGCGAAGTGTTGATGTCACAAAATGTGGAAGAAGGCGATATCTGGCGTATGTGTCAGGTGAAAGACGCACCGATCCGTGACTGGGTGAAACTTGCGGTAACACGCGCGCGTAACTCTGGCATGCCGGCAATCTTCTGGCTTGACCCGTACCGTCCACATGAAAATGAATTAATCAAGAAAGTTGAAAAATACTTGAAAGATCATGACACTGACGGTTTAGACATCCAAATTATGTCTCAAGTACGTGCAATGCGTTACACACTTGAGCGTGTTGCTCGTGGCTTAGACACAATTTCTGTTACTGGTAACATTTTACGTGACTACCTAACAGACTTGTTCCCAATTATGGAATTGGGTACTTCTGCGAAAATGCTTTCTATCGTGCCTTTAATGGCTGGTGGTGGTATGTACGAAACTGGTGCTGGTGGTTCTGCGCCTAAACACGTACAACAACTTGTAGAAGAAAACCATTTACGTTGGGATTCTTTAGGTGAGTTCATGGCTCTAGCTGTGTCACTTGAAGAAATGGGTATTAAAGAAAATAACCCAAGCATTAAATTGCTTGCTAAAACTTTAGACCAAGCAACTGGTAAATTACTTGATAACGACAAGTCTCCATCACGTCGTACGGGTGAGCTTGATAACCGTGGTAGCCATTTCTACCTTGCTAAATTCTGGGCTGAAGCGCTTGTTGAGCAAGATGAAAATGCTGAGCTTAAAGCACAGTTTGCTCCATTAGCAAAAGCACTTGCTGAAAACGAAGATAAAATCGTTGCTGAGTTAGCTGCTGTTCAAGGCAAAGCTGCTGATATCGGTGGTTACTATGCTGTAGATCAAGAAAAAGTAAATGCTGTTATGCGTCCAAGCGCAACATTAAATGCAGTACTTGCTTCTGTTTAAGTATTGATAACTATGTCACTTATTTAAATAGGTGTTTTAGTAAAAGCCGATGTTATTACATCGGCTTTTTTATTTCACTGTTTTATTGGTATTTATCTTTTAAAATAATAATTTACTAAATACACTTAGGTGTTGAGGTGTTGAGGTGTTGAGGTGTTGAGGTGTTGAGGTGTTGAGGTGTTGAGGTGTTGAGGTGTTGAGGTGTTTATTTAAATATATCCAATTGTTTTATTTAAAATATTTATATACCTTCAAAAGGTTGGTATAATTTTTTCCTTATGCTTAAAAATACATAAAAAAGCGAGTTAGTGACTTAATTAAAAGATATAGTGTTAATATTTGCTAAATATTTAAATAAAAAAAACTAAATTTATTGAGGCTTAAAGTGTTCAAAATGATTGCGGGAGTAACTTTTATTGTTGTTCTAATACTTGGATTTATTGTCCATCAAGATATGAAAGAAAAGCAGCATAAAGAATTAAAATTGCTTATAGAGGATGCTAGAAGTTCAATGGGTGAAACAGAGCAAAATAAAAATTATTATGCACCTAAAAATAAATAGTTTTTATACTGATAGTTTGAGTAACAAATAGATTTAAATTTTTCTTAACTAAACAATCCTTAAAAATGAAAAATTTAGAAACTTTAAAAAATCAATGTGATATAATTACAATATTGGAAGGTTGAATTAAATATTTTTTTAAATTATATATTTAATTTCAAGTAAATAGATAGGGCTGCATATTATTTATGCAGCTTTTTTGTTTACTGATTTAATAGATTCATTTGGTTATTTTTGTTGCCAAATTAATTGAAGACCTCATTTTTTAAATTTGGCATAACCATTGCAACAAGTTTTTTAGGAATATACCTTTTTAGTATATTTAAAAAATCTTGGCATTAAGTTTATTAACAGGGGCTAGGTCATGACGACTCCTAATCCGTCTTCAGTGAGTGTGCTAGAGCGCTTGTTTAAGCTCAGCGAAAACAAAACGACTTTTCGTACAGAAGTTCTAGCAGGTATAACGACATTCTTAGCAATGAGTTATATCATTATTGTCAATCCAATGATTTTATCCGCAACAGGGATGGATCATGGGGCTGTCTTTGTTGCAACATGTCTTGCAGCTGCAATTGGCTGCGTAGTAATGGGCATAATTGCAAATTATCCTATCGCTCTTGCACCCGGTATGGGGCTTAACGCTTACTTTACCTATTCAGTTTGTTTGGGTATGGGTGTGCCTTGGCAAACGGCTTTAGCAGCAGTTTTTGTATCGGGTATTGTTTTTATTGCTATTAGTATGTTCAAAATTCGTGAAGCCATTGTGAATGCAATTCCAATGTCTCTGAAATTTGCCATTGGTGGTGGTATTGGTTTATTCCTTGCATTAGTTGCATTAAAGAATGCTGGTATTATTGTAGATAATCCTGCAACGCTAGTAGGTTTAGGTGATTTAAAACAGCCATCTGTATTACTTGCACTTTTAGGTTTCCTTTTAATTGTTGTTATGCACCATTTTAAAGTTCGTGGTGCAATTGTCATTAGTATTTTGGCAATTACAGGTATAGCAACAGTTTTGGGCTACAACGAGTTTAAAGGCGTTGTTGGTGAAATTCCTTCTTTAGCACCAACGCTTATGCAGATGAACTTTGAAGGTTTATTTACTGCAAGTTTAATTGGCGTTATTTTTGTATTTTTCTTGGTCGATTTATTTGACTCAACAGGTACATTAGTTGGTGTTTCACACCGCGCAGGTTTACTGAAAGATGGTAAATTACCACGCTTGAAAAAAGCTTTATTTGCCGATTCATCTGCAATTGTTGCGGGCGCTGCGTTGGGTACATCTTCAACTACGCCTTATATTGAATCTTCAGCAGGTGTTGCAGCAGGTGGTCGTACAGGCTTAACTGCTGTTGTTGTGGGTATTTTATTTATTCTGTGTTTATTCTTAGCACCATTGGCTCAATCTGTACCAGGTTTTGCAACTGCTCCGGCATTATTATTTGTTGGTGTGTTGATGATTCAAGGTATTACCAATATTGATTGGGAAGACATCACAGAAGCAGTTCCAGCATTTTTAACCATTATTTTCATGCCATTTTCATATTCAATTGCAGATGGTATTGCAATGGGCTTTATTAGCTACGCATTAATTAAACTATTTACAGGTAAAGCGAAAACTGTACCTTATATGGTTTGGATTGTTGCTGCGCTTTGGGTATTAAAATTTGCATTGTTTGGTGGCTAATTACACCAAGTAAAGCAAAGGGTGTAAACTTTGTTTACACCCTTTTTTATTTTCGAGGATATAAATGAATCAATTAGATTTTATCCGTGCATTGCCAAAAGCTGAGTTGCACGTACATATTGAAGGGACATTTGAACCAGAACTTATGTTTACAATTGCGCAGCGTAATGAGGTGGAAATTCCTTATAAATCTGTAGAAGAAGTAAAACAGGCGTACAATTTTCACAACTTACAATCGTTCTTAGATATTTACTATGCGGGTGCAAATGTACTTATTCATGAACAAGATTTTTATGATTTAGCTTGGGCATATTTTGAAAAATGTGCAGAAGATAAAGTTGTGCATACAGAAATGTTCTTCGATCCGCAAACACATACAGATCGTGGAATTGCATTTTCAACAGTAATAAATGGTTTACAACGCGCTTGTGATGATGCAAAAGAAAGATTTGGAATTTCATCTCATTTAATCATGTGTTTCTTACGCCATTTAAGCGAAGAAGCTGCATTTGAAACACTTGAACAAGCATTAGCTTATAAAGATCAAATTATTGGTGTTGGCTTAGATTCGAGTGAAGTTGGACATCCACCATCTAAGTTTGAACGTGTATTTGCTAAAGCGCGTGAAGCAGGCTTTTTAGTGGTAGCGCATGCAGGTGAAGAAGGCCCAGCAGAATACGTGTGGGAAGCTTTAGATTTATTAAAAGTAAATCGTATTGATCACGGTGTTCGTTCTGAAGAAGATGAAACACTTATGGCACGTTTAATTGCAGAAAAAATGCCATTAACGGTTTGTCCATTAAGTAACTTAAAGCTTTGCGTTGTAGATGATATGGCGAAACATAATATTCGTCGTTTATTACAAAAAGGCGTGCATGTTACTGTAAATTCAGATGATCCATCATATTTTGGTGGTTATATGAATGATAACTTTATTGCAATTACTGAAGCCTTAGATTTAACAAAAGATGAGCTTAAGCAATTGGCAATTAATTCATTTGAAGCGTCTTTTATTTCAGATGATGAAAAGCAAAAATGGTCTGAACAAATTCAAGCAATGGCTTAAATTTCTGACATATTATAAAGCAGTGAATATTCACTGCTTTTTTTAGATTAAAGAAAATGCTATGAAAAAAAATATTTAAATTTATCGTGTTGATCTTATTTGTATTTATTGCTGTGATTGTCTATTTGGCGATAGCACATCCTACAATCATCACGAAAACAGCGCTTAAGCCTGTTATTGAATATCAATGTAAAACTGAATTACAAGCAACAAAAGTTTGGAAAACAGCATCTATTTTTATGACAGAAGATGAACAGCAAAAAAGTTTATCTCAAGTTTGTGGTTGTGTTTCAGAGCATGCAACAGATGATGTAGCTGTAAAAGAACTCATTCATGCATTGCTTGATGAGCAAGCAAAGAACGAATTGGTATCTAAAGCAATAACTAACAGTGTACGAGGTTGTGTTGTAAAAGCACTGAATGAAAGATAATTGTATAAAAAGCCACTTTAAAGTGGCTTTTTATTGGGCTAAATCATTGTAAAGAAATCTATTTAGGTTGTTTTGTCATGCTAACTAAAACAGTATCTTTATCTATAAAGTGATGTTTTAATGCCGCAAGAATATGACCTGCAAGTAATATACCCGCTGCCCAAGATATATAAATATGCAAAGGTTTAACAATCGCTGTAATTTCAGGGTTTTCTGAAATTAAAGTTGGTAAATTAAATAAGTACAATACAGGTGCAGGATGCCCAGCGCTCCAACTAAATAAGCAACCAGTAATTGGTAAAGCAAGTAGCATAAAATACAGCGCTAAATGTCCAAAATGAGCCAGGCGCTTCATAGTGGGAGACATGGTATTTGGTAGTTCAGGCGCAGGGTGCGTATAACGCCAGAAAATACGTACAACAACTAAGAAGATAATAACCGTAGCAATATTTTTATGTAATGTAATGACAGTACCTTTAAAGCTACCATCAACATCATAGCTTAAAAAATTACCACTGTAGAAGCCAATAATCCATGCGGCAATAAAAATAATAGCCATTAACCAATGCAGTATTTGGGCTGTTCGCGTGTAATATTGTGAACGATTTTTCATGTAAATTGAGTCTATTTTATAAGCATCATTATATTAAAGCACTAGAAGAAATTCGTGAATAATCTATTTGCAACACATTGTTGAAAATATGGAACGATATAGTTTGTTGGGAATTTACCCAGATAGGTCATTTTAATGATTTAAACATTTCTAATTTGGACTAAATTCGGCAAAATAGAGCGACATTTATTTTGTATAAAAAGGACAATATTGTGAAAAAGCTAATTGCTGTAATTGCGCCACTTGCACTTATTTTATCTGCATGTGCAACAACAGATACAACAACTACAGGTGCAGCATCTACAACTCAACAATTAGGTGCAGCTGCGCTTAAAATTGCAGTAAATGCAAAATGTACAACTGAGTTAAATAATATTCAAGCTTGGAAAACAGCAACTACATTAATGACTGCTGAGAAAAAGCAAAGCATTGAAACTGAAATTTGTGGTTGTGTAAGTGAAAAAGCACCACAAAGTGTAACGGCTGTAGATTTAGCAACAGCTGCATTAGATCCTGCTGCACGTACGACAATTGTTTCAAATGCAGTAACGAAAACAATAAATGCTTGTGTTGCTGAATCTGTAAAATAATTAAAATTTTGTTATGAATTAGGCTGACTTGTTCAGCCTATTTTTTTAAGGTTATAAATGTATGAAAATAATTGCAGGAACAGATGAAGCAGGGCGCGGGCCATTAGTTGGTTCAGTGGTTGCAGCGGCTGTTATTTTAGACCCAAATAATCCGATTGAAGGGTTAAATGATTCTAAAAAATTAACAGAAAAAAAACGTGAAATGTTATTTGTTGAGATTCAAGAAAAAGCATTGGCATGGGCAATTGCAGAATCGAGTGCTAAAGAAATTGATGAATTAAATATTTTACAAGCATCTTTATTGGCAATGCGTAGAGCAGTTGAAAAGCTTCATATTCAGCCAGATCATGTTTTGGTTGATGGAAATAAAGAACCCAAAGGTTTGCTTATGAGCTGCGAAGCTGTTGTTGGTGGAGATGCGCTTCATGCTGAAATTTCGGCTGCTAGTATTCTGGCAAAAGTAACTCGTGATCATGACATGGTAGAGCTAGACCAGAAATATCCGCAATATGGTTTTGCTAAACACAAAGGGTATCCAACAAAAGCACATTTTGAAGCTATTGCACAACATGGTGTTATTGATGAACACCGTAGAAGTTTTGGTCCCGTTCGAAAAGCATTGGAAGCGATGAATAATCACTAAACTGATACAAAATTTAGGCAAATTTAAAGCGGCAATGTAGCCGCTTTATACTCACAAAATTAAATTATCTTAGCGATTAAAATTATTTTGTTGGTTGTTTTCTTCTTCGATAGAAGGTTGATAATCTTGATCGATGTGTTGAAGATGTTCATGCATAGCACGTTCATGCTGAATGCGTTGATAAATCTCTTCACGATGAACAGAAACTTCTTTGGGAGCATTTACACCGATACGGACTTGATTGCCCTTAACACCAAGAACAGTAACACTGACTTGATCCCCAATCATTAATGTTTCACCGACACGTCGGGTAAGAATCAGCATGTTTATCTCCTTGCAATATGCTAAACGTGCAAATGTTAAAAATAGGAAATTACACAACCCTAAAACTTGTTAAATTCTAACAGATATTCCATATTAAACTTTGATATGACATCAAAGCAAAATAAATTAAATATTAAGTTATAGTTAAATATAACAGAGCCTCTAATATAAATACTAGGGGCTCTATCGGTTCTATATATAAAATTTTACAATTTGGTTAAATATACCAATTGATTAAGCACGAACGGTTGACTCGCCGCTTTCACGATCTAGGTTAAATGCAGTATGAAGTGCACGTACAGCAAGTTCTAAATATTTCTCATCAATAATGACTGAAATTTTAATTTCAGACGTAGAGATCATTAGAATATTAATGCCTTCTTTTGCAAGTGCTGTAAACATTGTGCTTGCAACACCAGCATGAGAACGCATGCCAACACCTACGATAGATACTTTTACGATATCTGAACGTGTAGCAACTTCACGTGCACCAATTTCTTTTGCTGTTGCTTCAAGAATTGATTTCGCTTTTGCTAATTCACCACGGTTAACAGTAAACGTGAAGTCAGTTGTACCGTCTTCTTCGACATTTTGTATGATCATGTCGACTTCAACATTTGCTTCACCAATAGGCGAAAGAATGTTTGAAGCAATACCTGGTAAATCTGGTACACCAAGAATAGTTAATTTTGCTTCGTCACGGTTAAACGCGATACCTGAGATAATTGGTTGTTCCATGTTGTCTTCCGCTTCAGTCGTGATTAGTGTTCCGACATTTTGTTTAAAGTCTTCGTCGAATGCGCCATCATCGTCATTATCAAAACTAGATAATACGCGTAAAGGCACTTGGTATTTGCCTGCAAATTCTACTGAACGAATTTGAAGAACTTTAGAGCCAAGAGATGCCATTTCAAGCATTTCTTCAAAAGAGATACGATCTACTTTTTTAGCTTTTGGTGCTACACGTGGATCTGTGGTGTAAACACCGTCAACATCTGTGTAAATTTGGCATTCATCTGCTTTAAGCGCAGCAGCAAGTGCTACACCAGAAGTATCTGAACCACCACGACCTAAAGTTGTTGTATTGCCGTTTGAATCAAAACCTTGGAAACCAGCAACAACAATCACTTGACCTGCGTCTAAGTAGCTTGTCATTACATCTGTATCAATTGCTTCAATACGAGCTTTGGTATATGAGCTGTCAGTTTTAATGCCGACTTGGCGACCAGTAAGTGATGTTGCTTTTACACCAATTGTATTCAGTGCCATCGCTAACATGGAAATCGTTACCTGTTCACCTGTAGACACCATTTGGTCTAATTCACGTGGGTCAGGGGTTTCGGTAATGGCCTTCGCTAAAGCAAGCAGACGATTGGTTTCGCCACTCATTGCAGAAACCACAACCACAATTTTGTGACCATGATCGTGCCAACGCTTCACACGACGAGCAACATTTAAAATGCGCTCGGGAGTACCCATAGAGGTACCGCCATATTTTTGAACGATTAATGCCATAGTTGTTCCATAAAAGCCATGACTCTGAATTACCTATCAGAGTCAGTTACACAAAAGGTGAAGTTATTTTGCTTCAAGCCAAGCAGCTAAGCTTGTCATTACAGGTTCTAACTTCTCGTTAAGTGGCGCGCCACCTTGTGCCAAGTCAGGTTTACCACCACCTTTACCACCTAGTTCTTGACCTAAGTGTTTGATGATGTCACCCGCTTTAATAGACGCAGTAAATTCTTTTGCCACAGATGAAATCAGGCTAACTTTGTCGCCATCTACACCCGCAATAACAATTACCGCATTGTCTAATTTAGATTTCACACCGTCGTGTAAGTTGCGAAGTGATTTCGCATCTGTATTTTGAACAGTTGTGATTAATGTCGAACGACCAGCAATAGTTTGAACTTGGCTTAAAAGTTCAGTTGCTTGGAAGTTTGCAAGTTTTTGATTCAATTGCTCGATTTGTTTCTGCAAGCTAGATGCAGTTGATGCAAGATTTTCAACTTTTTCTAAAGTTTGATCTTTCTGAGCTTTCAACAAATCATTAATTGATTGAATGTCACGATCAGTTTTTTGAGTCGCTTCAATTGCTTTAGTGCCCGTAATTGCTTCAATACGACGAACGCCCGCAGCAACACCACCTTCAGAAGTGATTTTGAATAAACCAATATCACCTGTACGTTTTACGTGAATACCACCACAAAGTTCGATAGAGAAGTTCTTATCTTCACTTACAGAACCCATAGAAAGTACGCGAACTTCATCACCATATTTTTCACCGAACAACATCATTGCGCCTTTTTCTTTCGCAGCGTCAATGTTTAAAAGTTCAGTTGTTACAGCAGTGTTGGCAATCACTTCGCGGTTAACAATACGTTCAATTTCTTGAAGTTGTTCAAAAGTAACAGGTTGATCATTTGCAAAGTCGAAACGTAAAAGTTCGCTTGCAACCAATGAACCTTTTTGTTGAACATGAGCACCCAATACTTGACGCAGTGCAGAATGTAACAAGTGAGTTGCAGAGTGGTTGCGTGCAGTTGCATCACGTAAATCTGCTTTTACAATTGCTTCTACAGATTGAGCAGCTTTTAAGTTGCCCATTGTCACGATACCTTGGTGTACAAATGCACCACCAGATTTTTTCGTGTCTTGAACTTCAAAAATACCTGTTTCGTTTTTGAAGATACCTGTATCACCAATTTGACCACCGCTTTCTGCATAGAAAGGGGTTTGGTTTAATACGATAAGCGCTTCGTCGCCTTCAAATACTTCATTAACTTGTTCGCCATCTTTGTAGATTGCAACAATTTGACCTTGACCTTGAGTTGCATCGTAGCCATCAAATTGAGTTTCGCCTTCTACATTTACAATTGAGTTGTAATCGATAGCGAATTTACCAGCATCACGTGCGCGTTGACGTTGAGCAGCCATTTCAACTTCGAAACCAGCTTCATCAATTGTTAAATCACGTTCACGTGCAATGTCGGCAGTTAAGTCTGTTGGGAAACCGTAAGTATCGTAAAGTTTAAATACTGTTTCGCCAGGAATAACATTGCCTTTAAGATTCGCAAGTTCGCCTTCAAGCAATTTAAGACCTTGCTCAAGCGTTTTTGCAAATTGTTCTTCTTCTTTTAGAAGTTGAGCTTCAATACGTGTTTTTTGAGCTTCAAGTTCAGGATATGCAGCACCCATTACATTAATTAATGGTTGAAGCATTTTGTGGAAGAATGAACCTGTAGCGCCTAATTTATTACCGTGACGAACTGCACGACGAATAATACGACGCAGTACATAACCACGACCTTCATTAGAAGGGTTTACGCCATCTGCAATTAAGAAGCAGCATGAGCGTGCATGGTCAGCAACAACTTTAAGAGAAGCAGGGTATTCAACAGGTTTATTTTCTGCTTGTGCTTTCGCTTCAAGTTCAGAAGTATCTAAACCAATAATTTGCGCAGCATCTTTAAGTAAGTTTTGGAATAGGTCAATTTCGTAGTTCGAGTTTACGTGTTGTAAAACTGCAGAAATACGTTCTAAGCCCATACCTGTATCTACAGATGGAGCTGGAAGAGGGTGTAATACGCCATCAGCAGTACGGTTAAATTGCATGAATACGTTGTTCCAAATTTCAATGAAACGGTCGCCATCTTCTTCAGGTGTGCCTGGTAAGCCACCCCAAATATGATCGCCATGGTCAAAGAAAATTTCAGAACAAGGACCACAAGGACCAGTATCGCCCATTGCCCAGAAGTTATCTGATGCGTATTTTTCGCCTTTGTTATCACCAATACGGATAATGCGAGAAGCATCTAGACCAATTTCTTTGTTCCAGATATCAAAAGCTTCGTCATCTGTATGGTAAACAGTGGCATATAATTTGTCTTTTGGAAGAGCTAACCATTGCTCAGAAGTTAAGAAATCCCAAGCGAATTTAATTGCATCGCGCTTGAAATAATCGCCAAACGAGAAGTTACCTAACATTTCAAAGAAAGTATGGTGACGTGCTGTATAACCAACGTTATCTAAGTCGTTGTGTTTACCGCCTGCACGTACACATTTTTGTGAAGATGTTGCGCGAACATAATCACGTTTTTCCAAACCAAGGAAACAGTCTTTAAACTGGTTCATACCTGCGTTTGTGAATAATAAAGTCGGGTCGTTGGCGGGTACTAGTGAACTCGACGCGACACGTGTATGCCCTTGCGATTCAAAGTAACGCAAAAATGCTTCACGAATTTCAGCTGATGTCATAAAACGAGTACTCACAACCAAGTCACTCCATAGATTTTGTATTGGCTAATGTGTAACTGCATAAATTCATCTAAAAATGATTCACCACAGTACACGCGGGCTTAAAATTTTAAAACGCCAAATTATAACGGAAAATATACGTCTCACCAATGATTTTAAGGTCTTTTGGTGACATTTCTATTTAAAGCTTAGTTTTATACAAGGTTTGTGAAAATTGATAAAGACAAGAATGAAGAAAACGCTTTAAATGTATAAAATTCTCGTTATTTCGCTACGTTATATTGCATGAAAGTTTAATTTTTTATAAATCAATTTTACTGACTTGTAATAAACTTAGAATTTATATCTGTAATGTGCCGAAATCTATTAACATAATAGAAGTAGTGACAATATTTCACATGAAGTAAAGGGTCTTTTCATGCAGCAAGTGGCGATAAATGGATTTGGTCGAATTGGACGTAATGTATTGCGTGCATGGTTTGAAAATCCTAAAGATTTTGCATTTGAAATTGTTGCAATTAATGATGTTGCAGATGTTGAAACCCTTATTCACTTATTTAAGTACGATACAACTCATGGTCGTTTTCAGGGCAATGTTGAGTTGTGTTATATCGATCAGCAAGCGTATTTAGAAATTTCCGCAGGCAATGCGAAGTTAAATGTTCAGGTGCATAATTGCGAGGATCCTGAACAATTGCCTTGGGAAAAACTAAATATAGATGTTGTTTTAGAATGCACAGGATTATTCCGTTCTCGCCAAGCTGCAACTAAGCATCTTACAGCAGGGGCAAAGCGCATTATTATTGGCGCTGCACCGTTTGATACTGTAGATGCTGCAATTGTATATGGTGTAAATCATCATGAAGTTAAAGCGTCTGACCAAATTATTTCAGGCGTTTCTTGTACTACGCAGGCTTTAGTGCCTTTAGTTAAAATTTTGGATGATGTTTTTGGTATAGATACCGCACTCATGACCGAAATTCATGCCGTAACAGCAGATCAGTCTGTGTTAGATCATGCGCATCGCGATTTGCGACGCGCTCGTGCTTCGGGGCAAAATATTATTCCAACAACATCTTCAGCTTTGGGCGCACTTAAACGTGTAATGCCTAAAATGGAAAATCGAATAGATGGTTATTCTATTCGTGTACCTACTATTAATGTTGCAGCCATAGATTTAACTTTTATTGCACAAACAGACATTAATTCACAAATGGTGAATGATGCTTTGGTACATGCAGCACGTTATGACTATTCAGAAATTATGCAAGTGACCGATGAAGCTTTGGTTTCAAGTGATTTCAATCATTCACCATATTCATTAATTGTCGATTTAACCCAAACAATGGTGGTGGGTAAGCAAGCGAAGGTTTTTGCTTGGTATGACAACGAGTGGGGTTATGCAAATCGTTTATTAGATTTGTGTGAATCTTTTACACAAAGTTGAAATAAATAGATGGTGTATAAAATTAGTAACTACTAAGATGAAAAAACAAGTGTTTTTAGCAGCGCTTAAAGCAGGTATTTTACATTTTTAAATAGTTTTGAAACTGTCTTAAACTTGATTTGAAATATAGGCTTAACTTAAATAATTTTATGATTTGTTTAAAATAGAAATTATTCCTGCTGAAAATTAAAAAAGTCGATGCACAGCTAAAACTAACGTGCTAGACTTAGAGAAATCGGGTGTGTTCCCGATTTTTTTATGCGGATTCGTTCCGCGCTTACAAGTATTTAGGTTTGCAACATGCCCATTTCAGAGACATGGTTATTACCTGATGGTGTAGCTGATGTATTACCAGAGCAAGCGCAAGTCATTGAAACTTTGCGCCGTGACGCATTGGATTTCCTCGCATCTCGAGGATATCAATTGGTGTACACGCCTTTCATCGAATACATAGAATCTCTATCTTCTCTTTCAGAATCGAATCAAGATTTAGACTTAGCCACTTTTAAAGTGATCGATCAGCTATCTGGTCGTTTACTTGGTGTGCGTGCCGATATGACACCACAAGTGGCTCGTATTGATGCGCATGTACATCAAGTGCAAGGTATTGCTCGTTACTGCTACGCAGGAACAGTTTTACACACTAAACCACAAGGGTTTAATACCACACGCGCACCACTACAATTGGGTGCAGAGCTTTTTGGTTCAGATAGTATCGATGCAGACGTTGAAATGATCGATGTGATGCTGAACTTGCTTAAAACGGCTGGTTTTGACCGTGGTATTCATTTAGATATTGGTCATGTTGGCTTATTCCGTAGCTTGGTAAAACATGCAGGATTAAGTAAATCAACAGAAAATCAATTGTCTGATTTATATCAGCGTAAAGCATTGCCAGAGCTTGCAGAATTTACGCAAGATATTAAGTTTGGTGCAGACTTCTATACGTTGGGTCGTTTCTCAAGTGACCTAGATGCATTGCAAGCAAACTTAAGTGCAGAACTTCTTGCAGATGAATCATTTAAGCAAGCATTTGATGCATTACTTACAACGAAGTCTGAAATTCAGGCACGTTGGCCAAATTTAGATATTGGTATAGATGTTGTTGAACTACGTTCATATCATTATCACACTGGTTTAATGTATGCAGTGTACGCACCAAATCGTGCGGCACCTGTAGCACAAGGTGGTCGATACGATGGTATTGGCGAACACTTTGGTCGTGCGCGTCCTGCAACAGGATTCTCTTGTGACTTATATGCACTGTGTGCAGGTCAATTCAAGAAAATTGAAAAAGTTGTAGCGCCAAAAGGTACAAACAAAGATTTGCTTACAGCAATTGAAAATGCACGTGCACAAGGCTTAAGTGTAATTCAATTGTTAGGTAACGATGATTTAAACTCAGTTCCGTATGCAACTCACCAAATGGTGAATACTGCGGGTGAGTGGAAAATCGAAAAAATTTAATCGCAGAACTGAATGTTCATGTCATTCGGTTTTGTTCTCAATTTTAACAGCATGATGTAATGAGGCTATTATGGGCAAGAATGTTGTGGTACTTGGTACCCAATGGGGCGACGAAGGTAAAGGTAAAATCGTCGACCTGCTCACAGATCAAGCGACTGCGGTTGTACGTTATCAAGGCGGACATAACGCGGGTCATACTCTCGTGGTTGGTGGTAAGAAAACTGTATTACACCTCATTCCATCTGGTATTTTACGTGAAAACGTACTGTGCTTAATTGGTAACGGTGTTGTACTTTCACCTGAAGCACTTATTAAAGAGATGGCTATTTTAGAGAAAGAAGGCGTACCTGTTAAAGAACGTCTACGTATTTCTCCAAACTGTCCTTTAATTTTGCCTAACCATATTGCACTTGACCAAGCGCGTGAGAAAAAACGTGGTAACGCGAAAATTGGTACTACAGGTCGTGGTATTGGTCCAGCTTATGAAGATAAAGTTGCGCGCCGTGCAGTACGTGTTGCTGACTTAGTTCGTGGTGGCGATCATCTTAAAGCTCAATTAGAAGAGCTTCTTGAATACCATAACTTCCAATTAACTCAATTCTACGGTGTAGAAGCAGTTAAATTAGAAGACGTACTTGCGCTTTGCGATGAGTGGCGTGAAGTTGTTGCACCATTAGTGATTGATGTAACTGGTGAACTTCATAAGTACCGTAAAGCGGGTGACAACATCATGTTTGAAGGTGCTCAAGGCTCACTTCTTGATGTTGACCATGGTACATATCCGTATGTAACTTCTTCAAATACAACTGCTGGTGGCGTAAGCTCTGGTTCAGGTCTTGGTCCATTGCACCTTGACTATGTATTGGGTATTACTAAAGCGTACACAACTCGTGTAGGTGCAGGTCCATTCCCAACAGAATTAGTTTACGATGCTGCTAACGATGTTGGTGATGCAATTGGTAAACACCTTGGTACTGTAGGTTCTGAGTTTGGTGCTTCTACTGGTCGTCAACGCCGTTGTGGTTGGTTCGATGCAGAAATTCTACGTCGTTCTGTAGAAGTAAACTCACTTTCAGGTATTTGCTTAACTAAGCTAGACGTTCTAGATGGCTTAGAAGAAATCAAAATCTGTGTAGGTTATGAAGCTGCAGATTCTGGTTGTGTAGGTTCTTCTGATGCGCTTGCATTTGAAACTTTAAAACCAATTTACGAAACAATGCCTGGTTGGACAGAATCTACTTTTGGTGCTAAATCTTTAGACCAATTGCCAGAAGCTGCAATCAACTACATTAAGCGTATTGAACAGTTAATCGAATGTCCAATCGACATCGTTTCTACTGGTCCAGATCGTGACGAAACTATCGTGCTTCGTCATCCATTTGATGCTTAATTTTTTTGCATTAAATTGATCGAAAAGCCCTGTATTATGCAGGGCTTTTTTTATAGCTAAGTAAAATAGCCGACTAAAGTTGCAAGTTGTATTGCTATGCAAATTTTGAACAATTGCTACAATACAAAAATTCATAAATATTGAGACATGCAGGATGCAGAACAATATCGGCAGCACTATTTTCTATTCGTTTTTATTTGCAATGGGTGGGGCACCTACAATTGCGATGTTGCTTATAAAAACACAGCAGGTTGATGAAGCGGTTTTTTATCAGGTGTTTATAGGTTTAAGTGTGATGATTGCTTGTGTATTGGTTCCAATTATTTTAATTCAAAATACATATTTGCTCTTTAAAAGAAAAAATTCTGTGTTAGAACAAAAAATTAAGCCAATAAGTCAGTTTTACTTTGTACTTAATGCACTTTGTTTAGTGTTTTGGCTTACTATTCAATTTATGCTTTGATTCAAATAAAAAATTAATACGAAATATAATGAAAAGCAGTTGAATATTCTTTTTCATGCTGCATCAATTCACTATAATGGCGAAAATAGATGGAGACATTAGAATGAATAAAAAATTGTGGATGGCATTATGTGCTTCTAGTGTAGTTACAATTTCAGGTTGTGCAACATTTGCAGAAATGGCAGGTGCTAACACGGCAACTTTAAATGCTGTTGCAACTGAAGGTTTTAATAAAACTTTAACTGAAGCGCGTTCAAAAAATACTTTAGATACATCATCTTCGGTTTATAAGCGCGTTAATGCCGCTTTTGTGAATTTGAAGCCTTATGCAGATCAAATGAATCAAACTGGAGTGAAGTTTAACTGGGAATTGGCTGTATTAAAGTCTGACCAAGTAAATGCTTATGTTGCACCAGGTGGTAAGGTTGTATTTTATACAGGTATTGTAACTAAGCTTAATCTTACAGATGCTGAAATTGCGGCAATTATGGGTCATGAAATGATTCATGCTTTAGAAGAGCATTCTAAGCAAAAAATTGGTGCTCAAGCTTTAACAGATTTAGCATTAGGCATTGGTTTGAGTGCTGCAGGTGCGGGTCAAGGTGCAGCAGCGGCAGCACAGTTAGGTAGTCAAATTGGCGTGGGTTTACCATATTCACGTAGTCTGGAAAGCCGTGCCGATGAAGGTGGTTTAATGCTCATGGCGCGCGCGGGTTATCAACCTCAAGCAGCAATTACATTGTGGGAAAAAATGCAAAAATATTCAGGTGGAAGTAATTCAGCATTTTTATCAACTCACCCATCAAATGCTCAGCGTATTCAAGCAATGCGTGAAAACTTGCCTGCTGCACAAGCAATCTATCAACAAAGTGCAATTAAGCGTTAATTGTTTTTATATAAAAAGGATGCTTATGCATCCTTTTTTATTTTTTGGTTAATGTATTTTTAATTCAAATTTTGTACTGTTCTAAAAATAGATTAAAGCAGGATTTTACATTTCTAATTAAAATTTAAAGGAGTCCTTAAATTTTAATTAGGGAGCGGGGTTCGGTTGCTGTTTGTGAATAGCTTCAATTCCTTTAAGAACATCTTCTGATAAATCGATATCGAAAGCATCAATATTTTCTTTAAGCTGTTCTAAATTTGTTGCACCAATAATTGTTGAGCTTACAAAGAACTGTTGCTTAATGAATGCTAATGCAAGCTGAGTTAATGTTAAACCATGTTGTTCTGCAAGCTGTGCGTACTGCTCTGTTGCCCATTCACTTTCTGGGTTGGTGTAGCGGCTAAAACGTGAAAAGCGTGTTACGCGCGCATTCTCTGGGCGTGCGCCGTTACGGAATTTACCTGTTAAATAGCCAAATGCAAGTGGAGAGTAAGCAAGCAAGCCGATACCTTCATATTTTGCAATTTCAGACATACCAATTTCGTAAGTTCTATTTAATAAACTATAAGGGTTTTGCACACTTACAAATTTTTCCAAGCCTAGCTTTTCTGCTAAGTGTAAAAATTTCATTGTTCCCCAAGGTGTTTCATTCGATAAGCCAATGTAACGAATACGGCCTTTTTTAATTTCATCTTGTAATGCGAAAAGTGTTTCTTCTAATGCTGTTACTTCTTTGGTATTTTCAGCTTCTTCATTAGTATAGCCGAGTTTGCCAAAAAAGTTAGTTGGGCGTTCTGGCCAATGCAATTGATAAAGGTCAATATAATCTGTTTGAAGGCGCTTTAAGTTTCCATCTAATGCAGATGAAATATCTGATGCATTAAAGCGCGTTTCGCCATTACGAATATAACGTCCACCTTGTGAAGGACCTGCAATTTTAGAGGCAATAAAAAGCTTGTCTCGTCCACCATTTTGTTGAATCCAATTGCCAATAATTTGTTCTGTTGAACCTTGAGTTTCTGGCTTGGGTGGAACTGGGTACATTTCCGCAGTATCCCAAAAATATAGACCACGGTCTAAAGCATAATCAAGTTGTTGAAATGCTTCTGCTTGAGTATTTTGTTCACCAAAAGTCATGGTGCCTAAACAAATTTCAGGTAAAAGAATACCTGTATTAGCAAGTGGTCGAAATTGCATGTGAAATGGCTCTTAATAAACTTAGATATAGTTTTAAGCTTCTAGGTTAATAGACGCAAGTTATATATTGAAATCATTCATTGTAAAAAGTTTATGAAATATTGATCTGATAAAATTTAGATATAAAAAAAGCAAATCATATGATTTGCTTTTTTAACTTATTTAGATCTGATTCTTATTGTTCCGCATCTGCATAAGCATCTTCAACCGCTTCTAAAGAAGCATCGAAGATTAAAATTGCTTTGCCGTCAGTTTCGATCATGCCTTGTTCTTCTAATGTTTTAAGAACACGACCAACCATTTCACGTGAACAACCGACAATGCGACCAATTTCTTGACGTGTAATGCGGATTTGACGACCATTCGGTAAAATCATCGCCTCAGGCTGAGATGAAAGGTCAATCAAACAACGTGCAATACGACCAGACACATCAATAAATGCTAAGTCAGTTACTTTACGTGTAGTATTTTTTAAGCGACGAACTAATTGAGCAAATACTGCATAGCTTAAGTCAGGATATTGCTTGCTAAGTTCATGGAAGTTTTCGTAAGTCACTTCGGCAATTTCACAAACGTCACGTGTGCGAACTTCTGCAGTACGTTGTGGATTTGATTCGAATAGACCCATTTCCCCAAAAAAGTCCCCAGGATTCAAATACGCAACAACAATTTCACGGTCATCATCTTCACGAAGAATGATTGATACAGAACCTTTAAGAATTAAGTATAAAGATTTAGATTCTGACCCCGAGTCAATAATTGTTGTACGTTTAGGATAACGATTAATATATGCACGTTTTAGTAATGCTTTAACTGAGTCAGGCAATTGACCCGGTGAAAGGGCATCGGTGCTTAGTTGTGAAAAATTTGAAGTCATACTAACAGTTCCGAAAATGGATAAATATTAGATCGCACAAGATCTAGTATGAACGTGCTACACAAGAGCTGAAATTCCGTATCAACCCAAATTATGTTAGTGTACAGGTACACTGTAAATTTATAGCTTTTTTTAGGGACTTGCAATGCAAACAAGCGTTCATTGGTTAGAGAATGTTGCTTTCGAGGCAAAATCGGATAGCGGTCATACAATTTTAATGGATGGTTCACCTGAATATGGTGGTGAAAACCGAGGACCACGTCCCATGGAGCTTATATTAATGGGGCTTGGTGGTTGTGCTTCATTCGATATTGTGACTATTTTGAAGAAATCTCGCCAAGATGTGACCAATGTTGTATGTCAGTTAAAAGCAGATCGTGCAGATACAATCCCGGCTGTATTTACTAAAATTCACTTGCATTTTGTTGTGTCAGGTCGTGCAGTTAAAGAGAAGCAGGTCGCAAAAGCAGTTGAACTTTCGGCTGAAAAATACTGTTCGGCTAGCAAAATGTTATCAGATGGTGGCGTAATTATTAGTCATGATTTCGAGATTATTGAAGTTGAATAATTTAAATTGTAATTTTTTGTAAAGATTTTAAGAGATCGATTTTTAATCGGTCTTTTTTGTTTGAATAAAATCATTTAAATGAGCAAATAAATAGAAGAAAGTAACAAAATAAGTGAATATGATATTAATTTTTAGATTTAACCTTGAAATAAAGCAATAAAACACCCATATTATAACTGCAATATTTGTCTTTAATTTTAAATTAAATATTTGAAAAATATAAATAAAAACATTAAAAAAGATTTGAAATTTTCTAAAGTATCTCCATATAAGGTTTAAGTAAAAAATTTGTTGTGAGGTAAAACAAGAATGCGTTTTGAAAAATTTACAAATCGCCTGCAGCAATCTTTGTCAGATGCTCAATCTTTAGCAATGGGCAAAGATCATACATCTATAGATGGTATTCATATTTTAGCAATGTTATTGGAAGAAGCTTCTAACCTTAGTTTATTGCAACAAGCAGGTGCGAATCTTCCTGAATTGAAAAAGAAATTACAGCAGGCATTAACAGATGCACCAACTTTGTCAAACCCAACAGGTGATCTGCATTTAAGTCCAGATGCTGTGAAAATATTAAATTTAGCAGATAGTTATGCGCAAAAAGCAGGTGATGAGTTTGTTTCGACAGATTGGGTCATGCTTGCACTTGTAGAAGTGAGCTTAACTAAATCGTTATTAACAAGTGTTGGCGTAAATAAAGATAACTTACGCAGTGCAATTGAAAAAATTAGAGGGAATGACAAAGTGATGAGCAACAATCATGAAGATCAACGTGATTCACTCAGCAAGTACACAATCGATTTAACAGAGCGTGCCGCTGCAGGGAAATTAGATCCTGTAATTGGTCGTGATGATGAAATTCGTCGTACTGTTCAAGTATTGTCACGTCGTACCAAAAATAATCCTGTACTGATTGGTGAGCCGGGCGTAGGTAAAACAGCCATTGTTGAAGGTTTGGCACAACGTATTATTAACCGTGAAGTGCCAGAAAGCTTACAAGGTATGCGTGTTTTATCTTTAGATTTAGGTTCATTGCTTGCAGGTGCAAAATTCCGTGGTGAATTTGAAGAGCGACTAAAAGCAGTTTTAAATGATCTTGCGAAACAAGATGGTGAAGTGATTCTCTTTATTGATGAATTACACACGCTTGTAGGTGCAGGTAAGAGCGAAGGCGCAATGGATGCAGGAAACATGCTTAAACCTGCATTGGCACGTGGTGAGCTTCGCTGTGTAGGTGCAACAACGCTTGATGAATATCGTCAATATATTGAAAAAGATGCTGCACTTGAACGTCGTTTCCAAAAAGTTCAGGTTGATGAACCCTCTGTAGAAGATACTGTGGCGATTCTACGTGGCTTAAAAGAGCGTTATGAAGTTCATCATGGTGTGAAAATTTTAGACTCTGCAATTATTGCTGCTGCAAAAATGTCACATCGTTATATTACAGACCGTCAATTGCCTGATAAAGCCATCGACTTAATTGATGAAGCTGCGTCACGTATTAAAATGGAATTGGATTCAAAACCAGAGCCATTAGATAAGCTTGAACGTCGTTTAATTCAATTGAAACTTCAGCTTGAAGCTGTGAAAAAAGATGAAGATGCAGGCAGTAAAGCTGAAATTAATCATCTTGAAAAACAAATTGATGAAGTGCAAAAAGAGTATAGCGACTTAGAGGAAATTTGGATTGCTGAAAAACGTTTAGTTCAGGGCGATCAACAAACTCAAGCAGAGCTAGATCAAGCACGTATTGCATTGCAAAAAGCACAACGTGAAAATGATTTATCTGAAATGGCACGTATTCAATATGGTGTGATTCCTGAACTTGAAAAACGTTTAAGCGAAGAAGAGGCAAATGAAGATAAGCCTGAACCTAAACTTTTACGTAATAAAGTGACTGACAACGAAATTGCGGAAGTTGTAAGTGCGGCAACAGGTATTCCTGTCGCAAAAATGATGCAAGGTGAACGTGAAAAACTTCTTCAAATGGAAGATTTTTTACATAAACGTGTTGTTGGTCAAAGTGAAGCTGTGGTTGCTGTATCGAATGCGGTACGTCGTTCACGCGCAGGGTTATCTGATCCGAACCGTCCAAGTGGTTCATTCTTATTCCTTGGACCAACAGGTGTGGGTAAAACCGAATTAACCAAAGCACTTGCGAACTTCTTATTTGATAGTGACGATGCAATGATTCGTATCGACATGTCTGAATTTATGGAAAAGCACAGTGTAAGCCGTTTGGTGGGTGCGCCTCCGGGTTATGTGGGTTATGAAGAAGGTGGTGTATTAACTGAAGCTGTACGTCGTAAGCCATATAGCGTGGTGTTATTTGACGAAGTGGAAAAAGCACATCCAGATGTATTTAATATTTTACTTCAGGTACTTGATGATGGACGCTTAACAGACTCGCAAGGTCGTGTGGTGGACTTTAGAAATACTGTAATTGTAATGACATCAAACTTAGGTTCACAAGATGTGCGTGAATTGGGTGATGGTGCATCGGAAGATGAAGTACGTGCGGTAGTTATGGGTGCTGTGAATCAACACTTCCGTCCAGAGTTTATTAACCGTATTGATGAGTTAGTGATTTTCCATTCGTTGAAAAAATCACAAATTCGTGGCATTGCAGATATTCAGTTGGATCGTTTACGCAGTCGTCTGGCGGAACGTGATTTAAGCTTAACTGTAGATGACACTGCATTTGATTTATTGATTGATGCTGGATTTGATCCAATTTATGGTGCGCGTCCATTGAAACGTGCAATTCAACAGAAAATTGAAAATCCACTTGCTCAAAAAATCTTAGCAGCGGACTTTATTGCAGGTGACACTATTCTTGTTCATTCGAATGAAGGTCACTTAAGTTTTGAGAAATTGAAACTTAACTAATCTAAAGTTTGTTGATATCTTTTAAATAGTTACTAACCAAAAGTATGTTTATTCAATTAAATGTACTTTTATGAAAATAAAAAAACCGAGCCAAGGCTCGGTTTTTTTATTTAAAGCAAAAACTTAATGATTAATTCTGCTCGTTTTGTGGGTGAGAAATTTTCCACGCACGGTGAATTTTTGTATTACGTTTAAAGTCTGGACCAATGGTTTCATTTGAAATTTCTTGAACATCGTAGAATGCTAAGATTTCTTCATCCATTTCAAAACCGCGGTAGTTATTCGAGAAGTATAAAGTACCGTCAGTTGTTAAGCGGTTCATTGCACGTTTAAGTAATGACAAATGGTCACGTTGAACGTCAAAAGTACCGTAGAACTTTTTAGAGTTAGAGAAAGTAGGTGGGTCAATGAAGATTAATTCATATTGCTCATGACCTTCTTTCAACCATTCGAAACAGTCGCTTGCAAAGAATTGATGCTGTTCATCTGGATGATCTACAGTTAAACCATTTAGTACAAAGTTTTCTTTAGACCAGTTTAGGTATGTATTCGACAAATCGACACTTGTAGTGCTAGCAGCGCCACCTAAAGCAGCGTGTAAGCTTGCTGTAGATGTGTAGCTATACAAGTTTAAAACGTGTTTGCCTTTTGCTTCAGCAGCAATACGTAAGCGCATTTGACGATGATCGAGGAATAAACCTGTATCTAAATAGTCAGTTAAGTTCACTAAAATTTTAGCTTTGCCTTCTTGCACAATAAAGCGCTTAGATGCAGTACTTTGTTTTGTGTACTGAGTTTTACCTTCTTGGCGAGCACGCGTTTTAATGAAAATAGCGTCACGACCTAAACCAGTTACAGAGCGAATTGCAAGTAAAGCAAGATTGAAACGACGTTTTGCTTTTTCAGGATCAATTTGTTTTGGTGGTGCATATTCTTGAACGTGTAAACGATCGCCATATAAATCGACAGCAACATTAAAGTCAGGTAAATCTGCATCGTATAAACGTAAGCAGTAAATGCCTTCTTTTACAGCCCATTTTTTAAGGTTCTGCATGTTCTTTGTTAGGCGGTTTGCAAACTCCATTGCACCTTCAATTTCTTCAAATTGACGAGGTTGCCATTCTTCTAAGAAAGGCTTGCTTACAGGAGCAGGTTTTACAGTACCAAAACGAATGTAAATTGGTAATTTACCATTCATTAAACGCAGAATTTGCGGATCGTTGAATGCAAGAACGTCTGCTTGTTCAACTTGTGATGCAATAACGGCAGCAGATTGATTTGGGAAATGCTTTTGTAATAAAGCAGATAAACCTAAATACAATGCTTTATTAGATGCTTTTTCACCTAAACGCTCACCATAAGGAGGGTTAGTTACAACAAATGAAACTTTGCCTTCATTTTCGAAATTAGGCCAATCTGCAAGCGTACGTTCTTCAATTTGAATTTGATCTAAAATAGATTCAAAACCCGCAGCAATAATGTTTTGCTTTGTTGCTTTTACTGCTTCCCAGTCTGCATCAAATGCATAGAATTTTGGTAATTGTTTTTCAAGCGCAGCAGCATGACGTTCAGCAGCTTCAGCTTTAATTGACATCCAAAGTTCATGGTTATGACCATTCCAACCATTAAAGCCGAAACGACGCACTAAGCCAGGCGCACGATCAGTCAAAATGAATAATGATTCAATGATGAATGTTCCTGAACCACACATTGGGTCAAGAATGATGTCTGGATTTTTTTCTGCAAGTTTTGCTTTATGTAAAATTGCTGCTGCAAGGTTTTCTTTAATCGGGGCATCTGTCATAAAACGACGATAGCCACGTTTATGTAAAGAATCACCAGATAAATCTAGGCAATACGTATGCTCAGTTTTACCTGCAAGAATGAACATTGTAATTTCAGGTTGTTTTGTATCGATGCTTGGACGTTTGCCCACAGCTTCCATAAACGAGTCAACAACACCATCTTTTGCACGTAAAGTTGCAAATTGCGTATTTACCTTAATGTCACGTTCTACGTGTAAACGAATAGCAAAGGTACTTTGTGGTGCAAAAATAAGCGACCAATCGAAGCTAATTGCACCTTCATAAAGCTCTTCTGCAACATCACGAGCATCATGTGAAAATTCAATTTCATGTGTATGAATAGGCATAAGTACACGTGAAGCCAAACGTGACCACATGCAAACACGGTATGCGTTTTCTAAATTGCCTTGGAAAATTAATCGACCAGGTAGACGTTCAATATTTTGAATACCTAAACCTTCCATTTCTTCTTGGAGTAAGGTTTCAAGTCCATCTGCACAGGTAACCCAATATGTAGAAAGACGGGGTTTCGAATTCATGTAAATTTCCAAAAGCAAAAAAGCAATCTACTATTTTAACGTATTTTCATGCTTTTGGGCTGATCTACAGGTGAAGATATGTAGGAAAATTAGAGTCTAGTGATTTTTAAATGCATTTTTATTGTAAATAAACCTTATTTACACAGTTTAAAAAATAAATTTTATTAAAAATAGACATGAATTTATAAATTGGTATGCATTTTGCTTTTTATAAAATAAGAATTTTTATTAAAACTTTAAATGGGGGAAATATGAATAGGGAGATTTATAGCAATTTGGGGAACTCTGCTTTTTCGGTAGCAACTTTACTTTACACGCGCTTAAGAAGAGTGTCAGGACGGGTTGTTGATGTTGTTTATCTTTCAGAAAATGCAGATTATGCAAAGTATGTTATTACATTGGCTTTAGAAACTAAGGATGAAGATTTAATTAAACATGCAGAAAGCTTGAAGAAAATTTTAGGATTAGAAACTGAAAAACAAGAATTTAAATCACCTGTTCAAATATTAGAAGAATCGGCAGAAAAATTACAGGCATCTTATGAAGCGACTGAGGAGGAGGTTTATAAAGCGCAAGTGTCGCATCACTATATTGGAAGCTTACGTTAATAAAAGGGAATAGCATTGTTTTTATTGGGGAAATAATAAAAAAATAAAGCAATATAGATATAAGAATTGGTGTTTCAACACTATTAAGTTTAAAGCCACTCAAGTAACAGTAAACCGTTACTTGAGTTTTTTTTTATTTATGTCTTTAGGTTGAAATGCTTAACTTTGAAGTGGATAAATTTTTACTTTATCTGCATTGCTAGAAAATAAGCTAGAGAACCACATGATGATTTTTTGGAAGATATTTGCTTCTTCAACTTGAACATCTTGGTTTAAATGTAGCGTATTAATCAGCACGTTATTTTGATACACCTGAACCGTTGCAAGCTGCATTACTTTCGCAATAGGCGCAATAATTTCTTGTGCATTCACTTTAACATCGTAGTGCGTATTTGTTTGAGTAAGTGGTTCAATTTGCTGAATAGTGCCATTACCTGTATTTAACATGACACGGTTGTTTACTTTGTCATACGTTGCTAAATCAATTGCGTAAATTTGGTTGTATAAAGATGTCGTAACGTATTTAGGTTCTGTTGCGGTAACTTTAAATAATTTTAAAGTTGATTTAACAACAGGAATATCAGCAATGGTTTGTTTTTCTTTAATTGCGACTTCATTGCGTGTGTAGGTATAAGCCAAGTTTAATAATGTTTCTGCAATTTCAGCGCGCTTTTGAGCACTTTTTGCACCCATTACGACCACAATTAAACGTCTATTTGGTGCGTTTAAATCTGCAGTTGGGCGATGTGCTGTTAACGTTAAGTTATAACCTGCTGCTCGTGTAAAGCCAGTTTTTAAACCATCTACGCTTGGGTCTGTTTTTAAAGCCAAATTGGTTGCGTGGTGAAAGCGTTGGTTATAGCTAAAACTTGGCATAATAGAATAACGCAAATATTCAGGCGTTTGCTTTGTTACAGCTTGACCTAAAAGTGCCATATCGTATGCAGATGATAAATGATCATCCATCGTAATGCCCGCAGGGTTTGAAAAATGTGTTTCTTTCATTCCTAAAGCTTGTGCTTCTTTATTCATGCGCTGAACAAATGCAGGAACTGAACCTGAAATACGTTCTGCAAGCGTAACCGCAGCATCATTTGCAGACATTACAATTAAACCTGCAAGTAACTGATCTACAGAAATCGTTTCAGTTGGCTTGAGGTACATTTGAGATTCATCCCATTGCACCGTATTGACGACAGGTGTAGCAGTAATAATTTCATTTAAAGATAAGCGACCCGCTTCAATTTCTTTAAATGCAATATAAGCGACCATCATTTTAGTCATAGAGGCAGGTGCTCTTTGCACATGGCTGTTATGTTCTGCAATGACTTGACCCGACTGAGGGTCTAAAATTGTCCAAGCTTCGGCTTCCACACTTTGTGGAACAATGTTGAGTAACGCAGCTTGAGTTAAAGTTGAACACAATATGCTCAATATTGTGAGTACATAAATAACAGCTTTCAATGAAAATCCTTAGTCAAGTCGGGCCGTGACTGTTGTAGCGCAAAAGAGGGTAAATGCTATGCCTTTTTTTTAAAGCTGACTAGTCAAAAATGCAGACATTTAACACAGTTCAGCACTGTATTTAAAAAAAATGATAAGCTAGAACTAAGTTTTGTAAAATATATTTTGAATTGCCTATTATGCTGCATTATCAAATCGAATTTGACGATTATCGTCAACATCTTGTACACGTAACACTTCGCTTTTTGGCAGATCCTACACAAGTTCTGACTTTACCGACTTGGATTCCGGGCAGTTACTTAATTCGTGAGTTTTCTAAACACATCGAATCTGTAAAAGCATCAGATGAAGATGGTCGTCTGTTAAAAATTAGCAAATTTGAAAAGAACAAATGGCGTTTGTTTAATACAGATCATGAGCTGATTACTGTTGAATATGACGTATATGCTTATGATTTATCTGTACGTGGCGCATATGTAGATCAAAACCGTTTATACATTAACCCAGCTTGTGCTTGTATTGGCTTAGTTGGGCATGAAGATAAACCTGTTGAAGTTGAAGTGTTTTTACCGCCAGAGTTAAAGCATTTTCAATTGGCAACGGGCTTAAAATCTAAAAGCTTGGTGAAAGGTCGTTATACATTAAAAGCGAAAAACTATGCAGAACTGATAGATTCTCCATTTGAATTGGCAGATCAAACACGCTTTAGTTTTGAAGCAAATGGCATTGCACATGAATTTGTAGTTTCAGGTCAGCACAAAATGAATGCTGAACGTATGAAACAAGATATTGAAAAAATCTGTGCGACAGAGATTTCAATGTTTGGTTCTGCGCCATTTGAAGACTATACCTTTATGACAATGGCAACAGCCAATAGTTATGGCGGTTTAGAGCATCCGAACAGTACAAGCTTAATTAGCCCGCGTGATGATTTACCAAAAGCCAATGAGCCTATAGAACCATCTGAAAATTATCAACGCTTTTTAGGTTTGTGTAGCCATGAATATTTTCATTCTTGGTTGGTGAAGTTTATTCGACCTGAAAACTTTGTAAATTACGATTTAAACCGTGAAGGCTATACGTCTTTATTGTGGATTTTTGAAGGTTTCACATCTTATTACGACGATTTAATTTTGCTTCGTAGTGGTGTAATTAACCAAGATTCATACATTAAATTGTTAAAAGCACAAATTGATCGTTACTTACAAAACCCGGGTCGAGAAATTCAAACGGTTGCGGAAAGTAGTTTTGATGCTTGGGTGAAATTCTACCGTCAAGATGAAAACTCAAATAACGCAGGTACAAGCTATTACAACAAAGGTTGTTTGGTTGCGCTGTGCTTAGATTTAGGCTTGCGTTTACGTGGTTCTAGCTTAGATGCTTTAATGTGTAAGTTGTACGAAAATGCACAAAATGGCATTCAAGTACATGAAGGTACAATTTATGAATTGTGCAAAGAATTAACAGGTGATGATTGGTCTGAACAGATTAATCACTTGATTAATACCACAGATGAATTGCCTTTAGATCAGCTATTCCCTGAATTTGGTGTTTCTTATACTTTAAAAAATGACAAAACTTTGCCATTTGGTTTGAAACTTGCCGATAAGCCTGAAGGTGTTGTGGTTCAATCTGCACGTCGTGATGGAGTTGGGGCGAAAGCAGGTCTTTCTGCTCTAGATGTGATTATTGCAATTGATGGCGTAAAAGCATCTGTAAAATTACTTGAGCAATATGCGAAAGAGGAAGGTGTGTTTACTGTTTATGCTTTCCGCCGTGATGAGTTAATGCAGTTTGAAGTGAATGCTTCGGGTTCTGTTTTAGCTGAAGTTGAGCTTAAAGTTGAAGATGCTGTAAAAGCGGAAAAATGGCTTAAAGCTTAATTGCTTATAATGGAAAGATCATGTAAAACCCATACTTAGGTATGGGTTTTTTATTGCCTGAAATTTATTATTTATGAGTAGAAAAATAAAGTGAATGAGAGAAGTTCTAAGTTTGCGGTTTGGATGACAATTTTATGGCTAGGTGGAATATTTAGCTTTTATATACTGGGGCTATTTGAAAGACCAGAGTCCTTTAATGAGTTAGGAGATTTTTTAGCAGGTGTATTTGCACCTGTTGCTTTTCTTTGGTTAATTTATGGATATTTTCAAAATTCAGAAGCACTTCAAGCACAAATAAAAGAAATGAGCGATGGTGTGAAACAACAAGCACAGTTAGTTAATTTACAAAGAGAACAGTTGGAGAGTCAGAAAAAAGTTTTAAAACCATTTATATCAATAGATAACATTAAATTGAAATTATTAGAGTGTGATTCTCATGAAATTAGAGTTAATAATAGTTTCAATAATTTATTCGTTTTTGAAATAACATTTGAAGTTAAGAATGCGGATGTCCGTGCTATAGGGATATATAATTCAAATGATAAAGTTCTTTATGAGGTCGATTTTATAGGCAAAAATGAATTAAGAACAATGCCAGTAGTTTATAAAATGGATGAAATTGTTGTTAATAATGATAGGGTTCGTAATAGGATTATTATTAAATTTAAAGATTCATTTGAAAATGAGTATTGCGAGGAATATATCTTATGTGCTGAGATGGATAGTGATCATACATTATTTAATATACATTCACCTTATTGTTATAAAGCCTAAAACAAAACCCCTCAATTGAGGGGTTTTGTTTTATAGCAAATTTCTAAATCTTAACGACCGTTACGTCCGCGGCCACGTGGCGCTTTCGTATTTGGGCGTGTAGTACCATTGGTTCTACGCTTCGGCTTCTCGCTATCATCCATCTGCCAAATACGTTTAGTACCTGAAGTTTTCTTAACAGAACCATCTTTATTCTTACGAACCATTGGCTTACCGCCAGTACCACCCGGTTTTTTCACATAAGAACGTGAACGGTACGGCTCTTCCGCAGGAACATTTTGAAAGTCAGGGTATAAAAGCGGTTCAATCTCTTTCGTTTCACCCGGTTTCAATTGCATTTGAACTAAATCAATTTGACCAATTTTAGTACGAATTAAACGCAAAGTAGGGAAACCAACCGCAGAAGTCATACGACGAACTTGACGGTTACGACCTTCACAAATAGAAATTTCAACCCAAGATGTTGGCACAGACGCACGGAAACGAACAGGAGGATTACGCTCCCATAACCATTCAGGCTCTTCCACTTTTTCTGCTTTAGCAGGCAAAGTCATACCATCTTTAAGCTCTACACCTTTACGAAGTTGCTCAAGTGCTTCTTCAGTTACATCACCTTCAACCTGAACCAAGTAAGTCTTAAACTTCTTATTTTCAGGATTCGTGATGTATTGGTTTAAACCACCATGATCGGTTAAAAACACTAAACCTTCAGAGTCCATGTCCAAACGACCAGCAAGACGCAACGTTGGATCGTTAACGAAATCCGCCATAGTTTGGTGTTTTTCGTCGGCACGGAATTGAGAGAGAACGTCATAAGGTTTGTTTAGAATAACAATTTTCATTGTAACCTATTGATATAAAATAAAAGAATTTTTTGAGCTTTGGGAGTTACCCGTTTAAGAACCCAATTTAATAAAGGTAGGGTGTATTGAGGTGTAAAAAAGCCCACTAGATGTTGCCTACTATAGCAGATTCTTGCTTGTGCTCCTCTATTTTATTTTTATGTGAAATTAAGATTGATTTATAAAGTTAAATTTTTTGCTTTGTATTGTTTATTTAAGTTTTCTAAAAATAATCGTGTACAGCTAAAAGTCATTATTAACTTTTAATAACTATCCCTTTACTACGAAAGTAATACTCGGAAAAGGAATTGGGTCGAACCTGTACTTATGGACAAAAGAATAATAAGAAGTAAATAACATACATATTCAAAAAGACTATTTGTAGGATTGTTCAGAAAATAGCGATGAACTAGATATAAGGATACAACTAAAATAATTGAAATGATGGCAGACATTAGAAAATTAGCTTATTTATATATTTTTATTAAAACATATTTATGATTTATAAATTCCCTAAATATGACTTTTAAAAATGAAACTTTAACTAAAATACCAAGTTGTTGATATATGTAATACGATTTTAAATTCATCTTTAAAATTCGCAACTTAGCTTTTTGATAAAACTATCTAATTGAAATTATTATTGGATATTGAGTTTTTAATTGTAATTGTTAAATGTATTTTGATCATTCAATAGTGTATTTCACTGCAAAGTTGGATTGAATGTCTGTATAATATGTTGACTTAGCATATAAGGAATCCACCATGCATTTGGCGGCACTGCATACCCCGAGCCAGATTCAGCTCAACCAAAACGGAAACCTAAAGCACTTTTTGACCATTGAAGGTCTATCTAAAGAAACTCTCACAAAAATATTGGACACAGCACAGTCCTTTTTTAATGACCAAAATCAGCTAATTACCAACAATCTTTTAGAAGGTCGTACGGTAATGAACCTTTTCTTCGAAAACTCTACACGTACTCGTACAACTTTCGAAGCAGCTGCAAAGCGTCTTTCTGCAAATGTATTAAATATTGATATTGCTCGCTCAAGTACATCTAAAGGTGAAACGTTACGTGACACGCTTTGGAACTTAGAAGCGATGGCTGCAGATATTTTTGTGGTTCGTCACTCATCTTCGGGTGCAGCACATTTTATTGCTAAAGATGTATGTCCAAATATTGCCATTATTAATGCAGGTGATGGGCGTCACGCACATCCTACGCAAGCAATGTTAGACATGCTAACGATTCGCCGTGAAACTAAGAAAAAATTTGAAGATATTTCTATTGCCATTATTGGTGATATTAAACATTCACGTGTAGCACGTTCAGATGTTGCAGCATTGCAAACATTGGGCTGTAAAGATATTCGTGTCATTGCGCCAAATACATTGCTTCCATATGGTTTTGATGAATATGGCGAAGGTGTTCGCTTATTTAACAAAATGGAAGATGGTATTAAAGATTGCGACGTGATTATTACCTTACGTATTCAAAATGAACGTATCGATTCTCCTGCGTTGGCTTCACAATCTGAATTCTACAAAATGTACGGCTTGAATAAAGAACGTCTTGCTTTGGCAAAACCAGATTGCATCGTTATGCATCCAGGTCCTATGAACCGTGGTGTAGAAATTGACTCAAGCATTGCAGATGGTTCGCAATCTGTAATTTTGAATCAGGTAACAAACGGTATTGCAGTTCGTATGGCAGTACTTGCGTTATCTATGCAAGGTCAGTTGCAAGAAAAAGGTTTACTAGAAGCACTTGCGGTATAAGGGATAGTCATGAGTATTGTTAAAATTGAAAATGTACGTGTCTTAGACCCAATTGCTAAAACGGACAGCGTACAAACTGTATATGTTGAAAATGGCAAATTGGTTGCCGAAACAGCCAATGTTGCTGAAACCATTAGTGGTGAAGGCAAATGGTTAATGCCAACCATGGTAGATTTGTGCGCACGTTTACGTGAACCGGGTCAGCAACAACATGGTACGTTAAAATCTGAAGGTAAAGCGGCACGTGAAAATGGTATTTTGCACGTATTCACGCCACCAGATTCAAAACCAATTGTTCAAGATAATGGCGCACTTATTCACGGCTTAGTTGAAAAAGCGATGTTAGATGGTGGTATTTATCTACAAGTAATTGGTGCTCAAACCCAAGGCTTATTAGGTAAACAACCTGCAAACATGGCTGGTTTGAAAAAGGGCGGTTGTACTGCTGTTTCAAATGCCAATGCAAGTTTTGAAAATGATGATGTTGTACTTCGCACATTAGAATACGCAGCAGGTCTAGATATGACTGTTGTGTTCTATGCAGAAGAACCTCAAATTGCGAAAGATGGTTGTGTGCATGAAGGTTTTGTTGCATCGCGTCAAGGCTTGCCAACAATTCCTGCTTTAGCAGAAACCATTGCCATTGCAAAATACTTGCTAATGATTGAAGCAACAGGCGTAAGTGCTCACTTTGGCTTATTGTCATGTGGTGCCTCTGTTGAGCTCATTAAAATTGCGAAAGCCAAAGGTTTAAATATCACTTGTGATGTTGCAATGCATCAACTGCATTTAACAGATCAATTGATTGATGGTTTTAACTCACTTGCACACGTGCGTCCGCCACTTCGTTCTGAAAAAGACAAAGAGTTGCTTCGCCAAGGTGTGAAAGATGGTGTAATTGATGCGATTTGTACGCACCATGAACCATTAAGCAGTTCTGCGAAAATGGCACCATTTGCTGAAACATTATCTGGATTTACAGCGTTTGATACCTATATTCCATTTGGTATTCAACTGATTAAAGAAGGTTTGTTTGAACCTTTAGAATGGGTTGAAAAAGTGACTGTTGCACCTGCAAAAGTTGCCAATATGTATGATCGATGGGTGGCTGAATCTGGTTGGGTATTAATTGATCCTGAAGTTGAATGGACAATTACCAAAGATTCAATTATCTCTCAAGGTAAAAATACGCCATTAATTCAGCAAACTGTACGAGCGAAAGCACTTCGTACTTTTACAGCTTAGCTTTAATTGTGGTACTAAATTAAAGTGTAATGATAAAAAGTCAGCCTAGGCTGACTTTTTTGTTACATAAATATATTTAATAAGAAATTTAAAATGTTTTACATAGAATAAAAAATAACCTATAAGTAGTTGAACTGACATTTACATTCGTGGGGGCGAAATGTCTTTTAATATAATTTATTTATTACAACAACAAGTAACACCTATTGTTCTTGCTGAAGAAAAAGAAGATTTTTTATTTAAAAAACAGGCTTTAACTGATTTTTATCCTATTCTATTATCCGCAATAAATGCCAAACCAGAATTGTTCGAAAAATTACGTGATCAAGTCCAACCAGATATCACAGAGATTTTTGATAATAATTTAGAAACTACTCAGCAAGTTTTAAATTATATTAGTGGGGAAGCGTCTACAGAAGATGTAAATAGCATATTAAATGCATCGCTCGGACCTTCTTTAAACTTACTAGTAAGTGAAGCAGGCTCAAGTGATATACAAGTGATTGGGCATTTAATTAAAGGGCAAATGCCATTAGTACTCAATGCTTTACCTGCATGGTCGGATGATTTGCTAAAAATTTCGGGTATAAGAAATTCAGTAGAAGAAGTTCGTGAAGAATTAAAAAAGCCTGAAGAGTTGAGAGCTACACGTTCTGGTAAAAAGAAGAAACCATTTCCAATACAATATGTTGTAGTCTTTATTTTGGCTGTACTTTTATTTATGGTGGTGAAATCATTTTTAGAGTAGAACAATAATGGTTCGAAAATACAAATTCGAAAGTAGTGTTTGGGGTTACATTATAGATTAATAATTGCCAAGTTCTGAAACTATAGAAAAGGTAAAATGAGTTTATTTCATAATTTATAAAAAGTACAAATGAATTAATTTGTACATTGAATATTGTATTTATTTTAAAGATTAAAAAGGGCGTTGATTCGTCCTTTTTTTATTGGCATGCTGTAGAAAATAAACGTTGTGAATGAATCATGAGAATTAGTTTTATTGGTGCAGGGCGAGTTGCGTATCATTTGGCAAAAGCGCTAGGTTCACAGCATCAAGTTGTACAAATTTATAGTCGTACTTTTGAAAAAGCAGAATGGCTGTCACTGCAAGTTCAAGCACAAGCAATTTCTAATTTTGAAAATATAAATACTGATATTGATTTAATGATTATCGCCGTGAGTGATCAATCAATTAAAGGTGTAATTGAACAAATTAGCCCTTATTTAAAAGATGTTTGTATTGTGCATACATCGGGAAGTACACACTTAAATGTTTTGGCGAAAACTCACGATAAATGTGGTGTATTTTATCCGCTACAAACGTTTAGTTTGGAACGTGAAATAGACTGGGAAAATACACCTTTATTTATAGAAGCAGCGAATAAACAGGATTTAGAAAATTTAGTTTATTTAGCAAATAGCCTAAGCAATAAAGTGTATTCTTATAATTCAGAACAACGTTTAAGTTTACATTTGGCTGCTATTTTCGCTTGTAATTTTAGTAATTATTGTTATGACATGGCAAAGCAAATTGTCGATGCAAAACACGTGGATTTCAGTTTGTTATATCCTTTAATTCAAGAAACGGCGAATAAAGCTTTAGCGAATAATCCGAAAGATATGCAAACAGGTCCTGCAATGCGCGGTGATGAAAATATCATTCAGATGCATCAAGAAATGTTAAAACAAGAAAAGAGAGAAGATTTACAAGAAGTGTATGCTTTACTCAGTCAGCAAATTATACAAAGACATACCAAATTATAGATAAAAGAAAAGGGCTCTTATAGAGCCCTTAAATCTTAATGCTTAGATATTAGTAAATATTACTTAATTTTTTTGAAAAGGAAGTCATTAATTTTATGACCTTCTTCTAAACCACGACGTTCAAATTTAGTTTGTGGACGCCAATCTGGACGAGGATAGCTATTGCCTTTACCTGCCATATTTTCAAGATTTGGACGATTATCTAAAACATCTAACATCCATTCAGCGTATGGTTCCCAGTCTGTTGCAGCGTGGAACGTACCGCCCATTTCTAACTTTTGTTCAACCAATGGCATACGGTCATGAGAAACGAAACGACGTTTGAAATGACGTTTTTTCTGCCAAGGATCAGGGAAGTATAATTGAATTGCATTAATGCTGTTATCTGGCATTTCACGTAATACTTGAATTGCATCTGCATCAAGTAAGCGTAAGTTAGTTAAACCTGCCATACCTGCTTCATATACGCATTGCGCGATACCAGGTACGTGTACTTCAATACCTACAAAGTTACGTTCAGGGTTGGCTTTTGCCATAAGTACCAATGAACGTCCCATACCAAAACCAATTTCTACAGTTAAAGGGTGTTCAGGATGTTCAAAGTGTTGGCGTAAATCACCAACTGGATATTCCAAAATTAGGTGAGCGTATTGTTCAAGCGCAGTACGTTGAGAAGTATTTAGCGGAGAAGAACGGCGCATGAAAGTTACAATTTCACGGTGCTCATTCAGGTTTTCCAGCTCTACAACTTGCTGGTCTAATTGATCGTTCGACATAATTTTGGCAATGTTAAAAACTACGAATGCGGTATTTTAAGTGCTGAGCTTCACAAGTCAAACTTTTATATGGCTTTATCTAAAAATTGAACAAAAAATACAAGAAAAGCGCTCAATAAGCGCTTTTCTTGTTTGAAATTAATTATATTTGTCTAGAAGTGTGCTACTCGCTTCGTTTAAGTTAATAATCTTCACTTCAATATTTTTATCATTAAACTTTTTCACCACGCTATTGAACATATTTACAGATGTCACATCCCAAATATGTGCATGAGTTAAATCTAGCTCTACAGACTGAACGTTTTCGTTAAAGTCGAAAAACTGTAAAAATTTATCTGAACTGCTAAAGAAGATTTGCCCAAAAACAATGTATTTACGCTCATTGTTGATTAGTACAGATTCAACTTTCACTGAGCTTTCTAATTTATTAATAATGAATAGTGCAGAAAGTAAAACCCCAACACATACGCCAATGGCTAAGTTATGCGTTGCAAGTACGACAATAATCACTGAAATCATAACCACATTAAATGAAATAGGGTGATTTCTAAATTGTTTTATCGAATGCCATTGGAATGTCGTAAATGACACCATAATCATAATGGCAACAAGTGCAGCCATTGGAATATAAGCAAGCCAATCTTTAAAAAACACGACTAAACACAGTAAGAATAGGCCCGCAATAAGTGTAGATAAGCGTGTACGTGCACCAGAGCTTACATTAATAATCGATTGTCCAATCATGGCGCAACCTGCCATACCGCCCATAAATCCGCTAACAATATTAGCAAAGCCTTGTCCGCGACATTCTTTATGTTTGTCACTTTGCGTTTGAGTCACTTCATCGACTACAGTTGTAGTCATCATAGTTTCAAGTAAACCAACTGTAGCAAGCGTAATAGAATAGGGAAGAATGATGCTGAGTGTTTCAAAATTGAGTGGAATTTGAGGAATGAGGAAAATAGGTAATGTATCTGGGAATGTACCTAAATCACTTACTGTTCGCATATCTACACCTAAAAATAGGGCTAAACAGCTTAAAACAATAATACAAATAAGGGGTGATGGAATGCTTTTGCCAACTTTAGGAATATAGGGGAATAGGTAGATGGTTGCCAAACCTAAACCTACAAACATAAATGCTGTACTGTCCATTTTGCTTATTTCAGGAAGTTGTGCGGCAAAAATTAAAATTGCCAAGGCATTTAAGAAGCCATACACCACAGACTGCGAAACAAAACGCATGAGTTTGGCTACTTTAAAATATCCTGCAATTACTTGAATAATGCCTGTAAGTACGGTTGCAGCAAGTAAGTATTGCAAACCGTGTTCTTTTACAAGCGTAATCATCAGCAGGGCAAGTGCGCCTGTTGCTGCGGAAATCATGGCAGGCCGCCCGCCAAAAAATGCAATAGAAACCGCAATACAAAAAGATGCATATAAACCCACTTGAGGGTCTACACCTGCAATCGCAGAAAATGCAATTGATTCAGGAATTAAAGCTAAACCAACCACCAAACCTGCTAAAACATCGGTTCGTATATTAGAAAACCACTCATCTTTTTTTAAGCTAATCACGTGCAATATTCAATAAATTCGAAAGTTGCATATGTTAAAGCAACGTTATTTAAAAAAGTATGAATATTCAGTTTGAATAATTTATGTAATTGAACAATATTGAAGATGTAATTGTGACTTTAATAGTTACGATTTAATAAAAATAAGTAGGTTTCTTTACTTGAAAGTTTGACCGAAGCAATTTAAAACAGAGTATAGATAAATAACAAGGATCAAGTATGAAGCTATATTATTCGCCGGGTGCATGTTCACTTGCATCACATATTATATTAAATGAAATAAATGTAGATTTTGATTTAGAACGCGTTGATACAAAAACACATATCACAGAAAAAGGCACAGATTATTACACCATTAACCCTAAAGGTTATGTGCCTGCATTGGAAATTAACCCAGGTTTAATTTTAACTGAAAATGTCGCAATTCTTCCTTTTTTAGCACAACATGATCCTAAGCAAGATTTAATTCCACCATCGGGTTTAGGGCGTGCAAAAGTTTTAGAGTGGTTGGGCTATTTAAACTCAGAATTACACGATGCTTATGCTGTGTTTTTTGGTGCGCCATTAACTGATGATGCAAAGCAAAAAGCGTATGCAGAAATTGATCGATTATTGAAATATATCGATAGCACAATTGAAAAATCGGACAATGAATATTTGGTGGATGATAACTTTGGTCCAGCAGATGCTTACTTATTTGTACTTACAAATTGGTCTAATTTAATTCATCACGATTTAACACCGTATAAAAATGTTGTTGCGCTTCGTAATAAAGTAGCTGCACGTCAATCTGTACAAATTGCAATGCGAGATGAAGGCTTAATTCCTTAAGTTATATTGAATAAAAAAGGACTCATGTAGAGTCCTTTTTTATTGGAGATTCAGATAAATATTCAAATGAATAATCTATGTGGATTTATTTAAAAAAGTAACCTGTTTCAGGTGAGCTTGCATTTGCCATGCGTTTGCGTGGCATACGACCCGCTAAGAAAGCTTCACGACCTGCTTCAATCGCTTTCTTCATTGCTGAAGCCATTAAAATAGGGTTTTGAGCAGCAGCAATAGCGGTATTCATTAATACACCGTCGCAACCAAGTTCCATTGCAATAGCAGCATCACTTGCTGTACCAACACCAGCATCTACAAGTACAGGAACTTTTGCATTTTCTTTAATAATAGAAATGGTATGTGGGTTTAAAATACCTAAACCAGAACCAATTAAACTACCAAGAGGCATAATCGCCACACAGCCCATGCTTTCAAGTTCTTGAGCAACAATAGGATCATCCGATGTGTACACCATAATTTCAAAGCCATCGTCAATTAAAGTACGCGCAGCTTTTAATGTTTCGGTAATATTCGGATATAACGTTTTTTCATCACCTAAAACTTCAAGTTTTACTAAGTTGTGACCATCTAACAATTCACGAGCAAGCATGCACGTACGTACAGCACTATTTGCATCGAAACAACCTGCCGTATTTGGAAGAATTGTGTATTTTTCAGGAGGTACAACAGAAAGTAAATTTGGCTGATCAGGATGTTGACCAATATTCACGCGTCGAATTGCAACAGTGACAATTTCTGCACCACTTGCTTGAATCGCAAGATCTGTTTCATTTAAATCTATATATTTACCTGTCCCTACAAGCAGGCGAGATTGAAATGTACGTGAACCAATTATAAGGGGGGTATCTTCCATGGGAACTCCAAATTAACCGCCACCGACGGCATGTATAACTTCTATTCGATCATTTTCATGAATCATCGTTTGCTGTAATTTGCTTTTAGCAATGATCATTTCATTGTGTTCAACAGCAAAGCGTTTGCCTTCTAATGCAAGTTCCTGAATAAGTTCTAATAAGTTGGAACATGTTGTATTTTGAAGTTCGCCATTTAAATAAATTTGCACGTTTTTATCCCTAAATTGTCATCATTTCGCGTATTTAAATGCATTCCATGCAAGGACTAGCCATCCTGCAATCATGAGTGCACCACCAATAGGTGTAATTGCACCCAAACCACGTGGTAATCCTAAAGCCATGATATATAAAGAACCGCAGAAAAATAAAATGCCAATTTGTATCAGTAGGAAACTAATTTTAATAGGTATTTGTGGAACAACTTTCGCAATAATTGAAAGTACCAATAAACCTAAAGCATGATAGAAGAAGTAGTCGGTTGCTGTTTGCCACCATCCTAATTGAGCTTCTGTTGCATATGCTTTTAAACCATGTGCACCAAATGCACCTAACATAACTGCAATTGCTAAATTTAATGCAGATATCGCAAGCCACATAAGCCATTCTCCTATACAAAATTTGCGCTTAACCTTAGCATATTTTCATTATTTGATTAAATGAAATAGAACGATAAAGCATTAAAAAAGGGCACTAGGCCCTTTTAAAAATAATGAAAAATTAGTTCGAAGACATCGCAACTTTAATTTTTTCCATCGCATTTTTTTCTAACTGACGAATACGTTCTGCCGAAACATTATATTCAGCAGCAAGTTCATGTAGGGTAGACTTATCATCATCTAACCAACGACGTTGCAAGATGTTGCGTGAGCGATCATCAAGTTGATCCATTGCATCGTGAAGGGCATTTGTACTTTGCTCTTCATAATCTTCATTTTCAACAAGTTTTGCAGGATCGTAACGGTTATCTTCTAAATATAGTGCAGGTGCTACATAGGTAGATCCTTCATCGTCATCATCGCCAGATGCTTCAAATGCAGCATCATAAGCAGTTAAACGACCTTCCATTTCTAGCACTTGTTCTGCGGTAACGTTTAAGTCCTTTGCAATAGACTGTGCTTCTTCAAGTGTGAGTTTTTTAGAAGATTTTTTTAAGCTACGTAAGTTAAAGAATAATTTACGCTGTGCTTTTGTGGTCGCAATTTTAACAATACGCCAGTTACGAATAACATATTCATGAATTTCGGCTTTAATCCAATGCACGGCAAATGAAACCAAACGTACGCCCATCGTTGGGTCAAAACGTTTTACTGCTTTCATTAAACCTAAGTTACCTTCTTGAATTAAATCGCCTTGAGGTAAACCGTAACCTGCATAACTGCGGGCAATATGAACCACGAAACGTAAGTGAGACATCACTAACATTTTTGCGGCGTCTAAATCTTGATCGTAGAAATAACGATCAGCCAATTCTTTTTCTTGTTCGGCAGTTAAAATTGGAATTTGGTTGACAGTACTAATATAAGCCCCAAGGTTTGAACCTGGTGCTGATAATGACAGGGGCATCAACTGATTGCGGCTGTCACTCATAGGAACTCCTTTAGGATGTGTCGATGAATTATCAATGACATTCATATTAATGTGAATATCCAACTAAATTAAGTGGAAATGGTGAAGAAATGTAATTTTTTATGCCAAAGGATTAAAAAATGAATTATTGAGCAATTATATAATGAAATTCATGATTTGAAATACTTTTAGCTTCACATTTCAATTTGTTGAGTTCGCAATATCTCAGCACATCTTGTTGGCTATGTGGGTCAGATGACTTCAGTAAGAATTGCTGACCTGACGCATTTTTGAGTGCTTTTTTTAGCATTAATAGGGGCATAGGGCAAGGTTTGCCCATTGCATCTATAATATCTAGAGTTTGTTTTACGTCTTGCATTCAATTTAAAACCGTTTAAAAACAGGTCAATTATACTAAAAATTGGCAGAAAAAAGCGAAAATGTGAATTTTTATTTATTCTGAATAAGATTAGATATTTAAATTAACTATCGAAAAATAAATATGATTAAATCTGAATAAGATATGTGAAAAAACTCTATTATTTGTAATAAACCCATGATAAGCTCAAAGTGAATTAGGTGTTACGGTAACTATAAAGTTATTGGACAATCTAGTTAGAAATGGATGTAACCGGATTTTGTTAATAGTTTTACAGAATGATTATAAGTTTGGAAATAAAAAAAATGTTTTTAAGCTTTGTTTGTCTGCTGCTTGCAACACCGGGTGGTCCTTCAATTAAGTCTATGAGGATTAACTAAATGACAGCTGCTCGCGAACAAGGCGTAGTTAAGTGGTTTAACGACACTAAAGGTTTTGGTTTCATTCAACGCAATGGCGGTGATGACGTATTCGTTCATTTCCGTGCTATTCAAGGCGACGGCCACCGTTCGCTTCGTGACGGCCAACGCGTAGAATTCAGTGTTGTTAAAGGCCAAAAAGGCTTCCAAGCTGAAGAAGTTCAGCCGTTAGACTAATAGAAAAATTAGACTAATGAAAACGCTCCAATGTTTATTGGAGCGTTTTTTGTTTATAATGTATAAAATTTATTATTTATGAGTTAGAGCACATTAATATGTCAGCTGGTTTTGAAACCTTAAATTTACATCCAAATTTGAAAAAAGCAATTGATGCGTTAGGCTTCACTAAAATGACATCAATTCAAGAAAAGGTTTTAAAATTTACTTTGGCGGGACACGATGCAATTGGTCGCGCGCAAACAGGTACAGGTAAAACTGCGGCCTTTCTTGTTAGTGTAATTAATGACTTATTAAATAACCCGATTAAAGAACAGCGTTTCCGTGGTGAAACTCGTGCACTTATTTTAGCGCCTACGCGTGAGTTGGCATTGCAAATTGAAAGCGATGCAAAAGAACTTACTAAGTTTACAGATCTACATTTAGTTACTTTGTTGGGTGGTGTAGATTTTGATAAGCAAAAAGCTGAACTGAGCAAAAATTTTGTCGATATTATTGTAGCAACGCCAGGTCGTTTAATTGACTTTGTGGAGCAAAAAGAAGTTTGGTTAGATCAAATTGAATTTTTAGTGATTGACGAAGCAGACCGTTTGCTGGATATGGGTTTTATTCCTTCAGTAAAACGTATTGTTCGCTATTCACCTCGTAAAGAACAGCGTCAAACATTAATGTTCTCTGCAACATTTAGCTACGATGTTTTAAATCTTGCACAACAATGGCTATTTGAACCAGTTACTGTTGAAATTGAACCTGAAAAGAAAACCAATGCAGACGTAGAACAACGTGTGTATATGGTTGCTAAAACTGACAAATACAAATTGTTAGAAGAAATTTTACGTGATGAACCTATTGAAAAGGTGATGATTTTTGCGAATCGCCGTGATCAAGTGCGTAAGCTATACGATCATCTTAAACGTGATGGTTATAAAGTTGTGATGTTGTCGGGTGAAATTGCACAAGACAAGCGTTTGAAAATGTTAGATCAATTTAAAAATGGTCAACACAATATTATGATTGCAACTGACGTTGCGGGTCGTGGTATTCATGTAGATGGCGTGTCTCATGTTGTGAATTTCACTTTGCCTGAACAGTCGGATGATTATGTTCACCGTATTGGTCGTACAGGTCGTGCGGGTACGCGTGGTGTGAGTATCAGTTTCTTATCTGAAGATGATGCGTTCTACTTACCAGAAATTGAAAAAGCGATTGGACAAAAATTACCACTTACGCGTTTAGATGGTTATTGCTAATTGCAACAGTTTTTAGAAAATGAAATCTAATGATTAAAAATAAATAAAAAACCGCTCAATTGAGCGGTTTTTTATTGCGTATTTCATTTGAAAATTATTTGGCTTGGCATTGAAATGTTAGAACTGTTTGATAGTCATCAACTTTTGAAATATCTGCACTTTTACCTGCAATAGTACCCAGAATTCCTGCGGCAGCTTGAATCATTTTTCCTGTTTGTTCATCTACAACGCCTTTGAGTGCACCGTTATAAGTGGTTTTTTCATCTAAAACGATAGCAATTGATTTACCACACGTTTTATTTGCAGCAAGCACAGCATTGTTTTTAGCAATGACTTCGGATTTTCCTAAGCCTGTAACTTCGTATTGGTTATTTGGTTTTTGAATAGCAATTGTATTATTAACAGGATTGGAGCTACATGCACCAAGTAGTAAAGCGCTGGCAAGTGTAGAACCTAAAATTAGAGTCTTATTCATTTGTTTATTCTCCTGATATATTAAATATATTGGAACATAGCTTTATGCTGAAATAATTAAGAGTTTGTATGAGATTAGCAGTCTTATATAAGAAAAATGTGATAAATCACATGCATTGGAAAAAATCATGATTTTATCCTATGAAATTACATAACACATTTGTCTTGAATGCCTGAGTTTATGCTAATCTTAATAAAATTTTTAAGTAGATTATGAAGTCAATGGCGGATACAGCGGTCGATATCATTCATCAAAATATTCATCAACGTCAGTCTATTGGTCACTTGGTTGAGCCAGCACCCAATTCAGAACAATTAGAAAAAGCTTTTCTTGCTGCACTTACAGCACCAGATCATCACCGTTTAAAGCCAACACGTTTTGTGGTGATTCCAGAAGATCAGCGTGAAGCATTTGGCGAGTTGCTTTCTCAAGCTTTGGCAGATACTGGGCAAACTGAAATTGCACAATTAGAACGTGTGAAAAATCATCCATATCGTGCGCCATTATTGGTTTTGGCGTTAACACAATTTGTTGATCATCCTAAAGTTCCTTATTTTGAGCAAACCTTAAGTACGGGTGCAGCAATTCAAAACTTTTTATTGTCATTACAATCGCAAGGTTTTTCTACCATGTGGCGTAGTGGTGCTGTGGTTGAATCGAATCATTTTAAACAAGCACTAAAATTAGGTGGAAATGATTTAATTTCAGGCATTATTTATATTGGAACAGCGGTAAAAGCGATTCCATCGCGCGGTGAAATTCATACAAATGAGTTTGTAAGTTTTTGGAATAAGTAATTTAGATTTTGGAAAATTAAAATGAGTGAATTGGATTTTGCAAGTTTTTTGAATAATGAAACTGAAGTAAAAAACAAAGGCTTACGCGTAACTGTTTTAGGTGGTGGTAGTTTTGGTACAGCTATGGCAAATACAGCTGTACGTAATGGTTGCGACACCATGATTTGGATTCGTGATGAAGCAACAGCTAAAGAAATAAATGAAACGCATATTAATAAGCGTTATTTGCCGGATTTCACCTTAGAAAAAGAGTTGAAAGCTGTATCGGATATTGAAGTTGCTGTTCGTGACCGCGATATTATTTTGGTTGCTATTCCAAGCCATTCATTCCGTGAAGTTTTACGTCAAATCCAACCTTATATTTCATCGCAAGCTGTAGTTTCTTTAACAAAAGGTATTGAGGCAGATACCTTTAGTTTTATGAGCGATATTATCCAAGAAGAACTACCTGAAGTTCCTTTTGGTGTGCTTTCTGGACCAAACTTAGCCAAAGAAATTGTAGCAGGTCAGCCTGCGGGTACTGTAATTGCTAGTGATTCAGAGCTTGTACGTAATGCGGTTCAACATGCTTTGCATAGTGCGCTTTTCCGTGTGTTCGCAAGTGATGATGTAAATGGCGTTGAATTAGGTGGTGCACTTAAAAATATTTATGCCGTTGCAATGGGGATGGCTGCTGCATTTGGTGTTGGTGAAAACACCAAAAGTATGATTTTAACGCGTGCTTTGGCAGAAATGAGCCGATTTGCAGTTGAACTTGGTGCAAATCCATTAACCTTCTTGGGATTGTCGGGTGTTGGTGATCTATTTGCGACGTGTAATAGTCCACTGAGCCGTAATTACCAAGTGGGATATTCTTTAGGTAAGGGGAAAACGCTAGAGCAAGCAACAACTGAGCTTGGTCAAACTGCGGAAGGTATTAATACGATTATTCAAGTACGCATGCGTTCTGAAGCATTGGGTGTGTATATGCCAATTACGTGTGCCTTGTATGAAATTATTTTCAAAGGTGCGCCTGTTAATTCCATCGCATTTTCTATGATGAAAAATGGTCATCGAAGTGATGTTGAGTTTATTTTACCGCATCAACAATAAAAAATAGAAAGATGGCAGTTTCATTAAATTGCCATCTTTGAATCGTTATACTTTAAGAAAATAAATAGGCAGTATTATGCAACTTACTCTTGTTCGTCACGGTGAAGCAGCTCCAGCAATTATGGGGAATGACAATAAAAGACCTTTAACAGCGCGTGGTCATAATCAAGCCAAAGAAACGGCTGATTTTTTAAAAGACGTGATTAAGCCTGAAGTATTTGTGGTAAGTCCTTTATTGCGTGCACAGGAAACACTTGCACATTTACAAGCATATTTTAAAGATGTGCCTGTTGTTATTTGCAATACCATTAAGCCTGAAGATGATGCAAAAGTTGCGGTAGAGTGGTTGTCTCAATTACCGTATGAGTCGATTGCTGTGGTTTGTCATATGAATGTGGTTGCACATATTTCTTCTATTTTAACTTCAGAATCATTTCATCCATATCAATTGGCAGAAGCACGAATTTACGATCAATTGGTGATTGCAGATGGATTATCTACCTTAAATAAGGCGTTTATTCCAAGTAGTTAAGTATTCAATTTGGCTTGTTATTTGTGTTTGTAAATTTATTGTTAATAACTAGATTTATTACACAAATAACACAATTAAACTTAAGTGCTGAATAATTTTAGTTTATTACGCCAATTAGTTTAAATTAACAACAACAGGGTATTAAACGGTAAAAATAAAACACTGCAAAGCATGGTGTTTTCTACGCCCTATGCCTATAATATGTCGACTTAAAAAGCAGTAGACTTTTACCGATATGTTGTATTCTCTTGCTCGCCCTTTGTTGTTTTCTTTAGCACCAGAGCGTGCACATGAGCTGACACTATCTTTATTGAAATCAACCCACAAAATGGGCTTGATGCGACAAAATGTTCCTGCAAAACCTGTAACTTGCATGGGAATTCAATTTCCAAACCCTGTAGGTTTAGCAGCAGGTCTAGATAAAAACGGTGCCTATATTGATGCATTAGCAGATTTAGGTTTTGGTTTTATTGAAATTGGCACAATTACACCACGTCCACAAACTGGCAATCCGCACCCTCGTTTATTCCGCTTACCAAAAGCAAAAGCCATTATTAACCGTATGGGTTTTAATAATGATGGTGTAGATAAACTTATTGAAAATGTGAAAGTATCAAAGTTCAAAGGAATTTTGGGTATTAATATTGGTAAAAATGCCGATACACCTGTAGAAAATGCTGTAGATGATTATCTTATTTGCTTAGAGAAAGTTTATAACTACGCATCTTATATTACGGTGAATATTTCATCTCCAAATACAAAGAACCTACGTAGTTTACAAAGTGGCGATGCTTTAACAGAGTTATTATCTACACTGAAAAAGCGTCAACTAGAATTAGCTGAAGAAAACTCTCACTATGTACCTTTGGTTCTTAAAGTCGCACCAGATCTTGAAGCAGAAGATATTCAATTCATTTCAAAACAACTGATTGAATTTAAAATTGATGGTTTGATTGTGACAAATACAACATTGTCACGTGAAGGCGTTGAAGGTTTACCATTTGCTGAAGAAGCGGGTGGTTTATCGGGTGCGCCTGTTTTTGAAAAAAGTACAGCATGTTTGGCTGCATTTTCAAAAGAATTGAATGGTGAAGTTCCATTAATTGGTGTTGGTGGAATTTTGTCTGGTGAGCAAGCTGTTGCTAAGCGTGAAGCTGGTGCAAGTCTTGTTCAGGTGTATAGTGGTTTAATCTATACAGGCCCAGACTTAGTTAAAGATTGTATTAACGCGCTTTAATATGAATACGATAGATATCTTTATATTGATCATTTTGCTCATTGGAGGGCTAAACGGTTTGCGACAAGGATTTATTAAAGCCTTTGCGAACTTGGTTGGATGGATTTTTGCATTAATTGTTGCTGCAAAATACTCATCTAGCTTAGCACCACTAATGTCCGCATTGAGCTCAGATCCTGTTGTTCAAAAGATATCTGCATTCGCTTTCATTGTTTTGGTTATTATTGTATCAACATGGATTGTGACCTACCTTTTAAATGGAATTTTAAAATCACTTAAACTTGGCCCTTTAAATAGATTGGCAGGTGGTGCTTTTGGAACGTTAAAAGGCTTGTTGGTTGTACTTATCACTATGCAAGGAATTGGACCTTGGGTGGAAAGTTCACCACATTGGAAGCAGTCTAAATTTATACAAAACTTGCTGCCATATGCGCCTTGGGCATCTGAATTGTCTAAAGAAGCTGCAAATGAAGCGTTAAAGCACATGAAGTCTGAAGATGCTCCGACATCTTCAGATTCAGCACCTGAAAACTCACATAAAAACAGTGAGAAATCGGGTGATTCAACGAATAATCCTTTTTATTAATCCTAGCTTGTCTGCGAGGTTGTTATGTGTGGAGTTGTTGGTATAGCTGGTAAGTCACCTGTTAACCAAATGTTGTTTGATGCTTTGACGATGTTGCAACATCGTGGACAAGACGCAGCAGGAATAGTGACATGTCACGATGGACGTTTATTCCTTCGTAAAGACAATGGTATGGTGCGTGATGTATTCCATACTCGTCATATGCGTGCCTTAAAAGGTAACTACGGTATTGGTCATGTGCGTTATCCAACTGCGGGTTCTTCAAGCAGTGCAGAAGCGCAACCGTTTTATGTGAACTCACCATACGGTATTACTTTGGCGCATAATGGTAACTTGACCAATGCTAAAGAAATTCATGATGATTTATTCAAAACTGACTTACGTCATATGAATACAGATTCAGATTCAGAAGTATTATTAAACGTATTTGCACATGAATTGCAAAAACGTGGCAAGTTAAACCCAACTGCCGATGATATTTTCCATGTTGTGACTCGTGTGCATGAGCGTTGCAAAGGTGGTTATGCAGTTGTTGCAATGATTACAGATCATGGCATTGTTGGTTTCCGTGACCCAAATGGTATTCGTCCATTAATTTTAGGTTCGCGTGATACTGTTGATGGTAAAGAATATATCTTAGCTTCAGAATCTGTTGCATTAACTGCATTAGGTTTTAAAGTTGAGCGTGATGTTCTACCTGGCGAAGCTATCTTAATTAATAACGAAGGTCAGTTATTCACGAAGCAATGTTCTGAAAATCCAGAATATCGTCCATGTATTTTTGAATATGTTTATTTTGCACGTCCAGATGCAACGATTGATGGTATTTCAGTTTATAAAGCTCGTTTGAAAATGGGTGAAAAGCTTGCGCAAAAAATTTCGCGTGAGTGGGGCGAAGAACACGATATTGATGTTGTGATTCCAATTCCAGATACTTCACGTACTTCGGCATTAGAGCTTGCAAACTTCTTGGGCGTAAAATTCCGTGAAGGCTTCATGAAAAACCGTTATATCGGTCGTACTTTCATTATGCCTGGTCAGCAGCAACGCGAAAAATCTGTACGCCAAAAGCTAAACCCTGTAGAACTTGAGTTCCAAAACAAGAATGTTTTACTTGTAGATGACTCAATTGTACGTGGTACAACGTGTAATGAAATTATTCAAATGGCACGTGATTCAGGCGCGAAAAAAGTATTCTTTGCTTCTGCTGCACCAATGGTGAAATATCCAAACGTGTACGGTATTGATATGCCGGTGAAATCTGAACTTATTGCATCTGAACGTAGCGTTGAAGAAATTCGTGAAATTATTGGTGCAGATCGTTTAATTTTCCAAGATTTGGAAGATTTAAAAGATGCAGTAAGAACGACCAAAGTTCCTGAAGTTAAAGATTTTGACTGTTCTGTATTTGATGGTGTTTATGTTGCTGGTGGAATTGACGAGCAATACTTAGATAACCTTCAAAAGCAACGCAGTGAATCTGCAAAAGCTAAAAAAGATCCTTACATCGACGTAAATGTTGATGCTGCTTCTGTAGATTTAACAGGTCTGCAAGAAGGATAAATATTTTTCTTAGATTTAGAAAAGCGGGAAATTCCCGCTTTTTTAATTTATGATGTAGCTATACACTAAAAATATTGGGAAAATTTACATTGAATGATGTAAGTTGTTATTTTATAAAAAATAAAAATATGGTTTTAGCGACATTTATTTGGGCTATTGCTGTTATTTTAACACTCAGCATTTTAAATATTTTGCTTGGTGTTTTAGTGCATTATTTCGATGAAAGCCAAGCCATCTTATGGAATGATTTTAGCCTTAGTTTTGCAATTTTGATTTTATCTATTATGGGTATTTCAATTGCAATTGAGTGCTATGTATTTCGTTCTGGCGGTCATTCATTAGCTAGAAAGCTTAAAGCAAGATCATTAAATTTTTTAGAAAGCACGCCAGAAGAACATGCAGCACTTACTATTGTCGCTAAATTATCAGAAAAATTTAATATAGAAACACCTGCTGTTTATGTTCTGGCAGATGAAGTTGGTGTGAATGCATTAACTGCAGGGTTTTACCCCAAAGATATTGTGATTATTTTAACTTGGGGTGCACTGCAAAATTTAGATCGGCAAGAGTTATATGGTTTATTGAGCCATGAATTTAACCGAATTTTGTCGGGTGAAACGGCTGAAAATACCAAAATTAAGATTTTATACAGTAGTCTAACGTCATTTGGTCAACTAGGAAGTAAATTGGCTAAACGTGGATTTAATCGTAATTACATGCAAGATCCGCATAAACTTTCAACAGCTTTTATTGCGCTTGGTGGTGTAATTTGGCTATTTGGTAGTTTGGGTGTGTTAATTAATCGCTTGGTTAAATATATAACTTTAAGTGGGCGCACGTTTGAAAATGATTTAAGTACAAAAGAATTAATAAAAAATAATGCGAATATTCAAATTTTATTACGTATTTATGTTCATCATGCAGGTTCACAAATTCATAGTGAATTTTCTGAATCTATTTCACATATGTGTTTTGCGAACTCATTAAGCCCCCAAAGTTGGATGAATATTCACCCAAGTATTGAAGCGCGAATATTTGAATTAGATTCAACTTTGGTAAAAGACTTGCAACTTGAAAATTTAAAAAAGATACGCTATTTGCCTTGGTTTAGTTTGTTTAGACCACTCGAAGAATTTAGTAGTGAGTATTCAATGCCATGGCAATCACCACAGCCATTGCCACTATTGCGTTTATCACCGATTAGTTTTGCTTTAAAAGATGCAATTAAGCCACTTAATCCAGAAGTACGTGCAAACATGGAACGTCCAGAGCTTATTCAGCGAGCCTTGCAAACAGCAACTGGTTCTCGGGAAGTTATGGTTGCTATTTTAATGATTCGTCAGTATAGAGAGTTTATACCGGCGGAGGCTGAAGTTAGTCGTGCAATTGTGGATGCACTTCTTAATGAAGATGGTCGTACACACGTGGCAATTTTCCATGAGGCATGTGGAAATATTGGCAGTATGCCTGCAAGTGTTGCACGTCAATTTTTAACAAAGCTTGCTAAAATTATTCAAGAAGATGGTGAAATAGGTCTGTTGGATGCACTGCTTTTAGAGCGTGTTAAATATGAAGTGAATTTATTGCCACTGCATATTCCAACTTCTTTAGAAGAAGTAAAAATGCATATAGTGCGTTTGATTGATGCACTATTACACGTTCAGCAAATTAATAGTGAAAGTCAGTTAGAGGTAAGAGAGCGAATCCTAAATCGAATATTAAGCCCTGAAGAAGCTATTTTGTACGAAGATATTTCCGATGAGCCGATAGATTTAGCAGAAATTTTGCAAGATATGTCTGGTTTGTTATTGCGTGAGCGTTTAAATATTCTAAGCATTGCTGAAGTTTGCTTGTGGAATGATCGAATTATCACACAAGATGAGTTAGATGTTTTAGAGCTTTTATATTGGCGATTGGGTTTTGAGAGTGATGAAATTGTTAAACTTATGCATAAGAAAAATAGTTTGATTATTATTTAACATAGTGATTTAAATATAAGAGAATATTAAACGTATTCTCGTTAGAATAGACATAGTAGTTTAATAGATAATTGAGTGTAGATAATTTGATGATTGGGCATTCACGTGAAGTATTAGCAAATTTAGGAATCGATATTTGGGTTTCTAAAGGAGCAATGTGCCAACAATTACCTCAATCTACAATTTGGCGAGATCAAAATACGCCTGAAGTAATGTTGGATATCACATCACATGTTGAAATATCTACAACAGATGAACTTCTCAATGATCCAATCTTGTCATTTGAAGCAGAACAGTCAAAACAAGTTCAAGGGAAGCTTGAACAAAAAGAAGAACCCATTGAGGCAGTCGAACAAGAACTACGTCCAAGTGTTATTTTACAGCCATTTAATATTCAGGCTTTGGTGTTGTCACACCTTGTTATTCTTATGGAAGGTACGAATATTACTTCAGATCAGCAATTGTTGTGGTCGAATATTCAACGTGCTGTTCAAGCGGAATTTACTGAATTGAATTGGCCTTTTGCATTGCCTGAATTACAAGATGGTTATGGTGTGGAAAGCTTTATTCAAGGCTTTTTAGATGTTATTTCCACAGAAAAAACCGTGTTGGTTTTAGGGCAAGTTCCTCATTACACAAAATCAAATATAATGCATTTGGCAAGTTTACAAGAAATGTTAGATGAGCCATTCTTGAAAAAGAGATTATGGAAATTTATACAAAATAAAGTCTAAATATTGGAAAGGGAATGAAGAAAAAAGTTGTTGTATTTAGCCAAATAGATTTAGAAATATTAGAAAAACTTCAAGAAAAATATCAAGTCAGCATCATTAACCCTAAAAATGGGGATGTGAATGCACAGATTTTAAAAGAAGTAAAAGATGCCGATGGTTTAATCGGCGCAGGTCGCTTACTTAACGAAAGTAACTTATCTTCTGCAACTCAGCTAAAAATTATTTCTAGTGTAAGTGTTGGTTATGATAATTACGATCTAAATTATTTGAATCAGCAGAAAATTCTACTTTGTAATACGCCACACGTACTTACAGAAAGCACAGCAGACTTAGCATTTACTTTGCTTATGAGTGTGGCTAGAAAAGTTCCATCACTCGATGCTTGGGTGAAAAATGGTGAATGGAAACGTACTGTTGGGGTGGGGCAATTTGGTTTGGATGTGCATGGAAAGACACTTGGAATTATAGGGTTAGGGCATATCGGTGCAGCAATTGCACGACGTGGTTTTTATGGCTTTAATATGAATATTTTATATCATAATAGAAAACCAAAATTAGAAGTTGCTCAATCTTTAAATGCAGAATATTGCGAACTTAATGATTTACTTAAACGTGCAGATTTTATAGTTGTAGCTGTAGATTTAAATGCAGAATCTAAAGCTTTAATAAGTGAAAAAGAATTTGATTTAATGCAGAAACATGCGGGCATTATCAATATTTCCCGTGGTTCTGTTATTAATGAAACCGCCTTAATAGAAGCATTAAAAAATAAAAGAATATTCGCAGCAGGTTTAGATGTTTATGAAACCGAGCCATTGCAAAGTTCTGAGTTATTTAACTTAGATAATGTGGTTACTTTGCCGCATATTGGGTCTGCAACAACAAGCACACGTAAAAAAATGGCAGAGCTTGCTTACCAAAATTTAGTCGATGTTTTGGAAGGGAAGCAACCACAATATATTGTGAATAAAGAAATTTCTGCAATCGAATAACAGATCTTTGCATTAATCTTCATATTTGAGTGCTATATTTTATAAGTTGAGTATCTTAGGGATTGAGTTTAATTTTGAAAAAAATTATTTTTGCGGTTGGGCTTGGATTAAGTTCGGCAATTACATGTGCCCATGATGATTCATTTTCATTCAATCAAAAAACTCAATTTACTGTTCCTGAAATTGGCAGTGGTGTTGGTCTGTTAGATCAACAAAATGAAAAATTTATTGGCGAAAAAGTATATCGAGAAGTTCATCGTCAAATGCCAATTTTGAATAATCCGTGGCTAGAAGATCAATTATTTTCAACATTTTCACAAATTTTAAGCCAAACTCAACTTTCGAAACCTGTTGGTCTTGTTGTTATTAACGATAGTCAAATTAATGCTTTTGCTGTACCTGGTGGTTTGTTTGCTTTAAATACAGGACTAATTACTTCAGCAAGAACAATGGATGAAGTAGTAGGGGTTATGTCACATGAAATTGCACATGTAACACAACGTCATTACAGTCGGTCACAAGAAGCATTTAAAGGGCAAGGTTTATTGGCTTTGGCAGGTATTTTGGTTGGCGCTTTGGTTGCAACGCAGTCGGATTCAAATGCTGGTGCTGCTGTGATGCTAGGCTCGCAAGCAGCGTTAATAGACAAACAACTTTCGTATAGCCGTAACCAAGAGCGTGAGGCTGACCGTATTGGCATGCAATATATGTATGCGGCAGGTTATAACCCTGAAGGTATGGCAGACTTTTTTGAGGTGATGAACCGTGCTACGGCACGTGTGAGTTATTTACCAGATTTTTGGTTTACGCACCCGCTCACAACTGAGCGAATGAGTGAAGCGCGTTTACGTGCAAGACAACTTCCTAAAGTACGCCAAAAACTAGATCAAACAGATTTTGAAATACTAAAACAATATACTGCGGTTTTATCGAATCAGCGTACAGAGCAACAGCTTAAAAATATGGCTGCTCGCAATACTTTGCCTAGCCAAATTGCATTGGCAGCTTATTATTTAAATTCAGGGGAATATAACTCCGCTCAAAATGCGTTAAATGCGGCTAAACAACATAATACGCCACATAATCTTTTAACTTTAATTCAGACAGATATTTATTTAGCCCAAAATAAAATTGATTTGGCTTTAAGTGAAATTCAGTCAATTGCTAAAGTCACGCCTGAAAATAGAGCCTTAAATTTTAAACTTGCAGAAGTGTTTATTCGAAAAAATATGCAAGCTGAAGCGCAAGCGACTGTTCAAAGATTTATTCGAAAAAATCCGATTGATTCTAATGCATGGTTGCTTATGCAGCAGTCTGCAAATGCAGATAAAGCCAATCCTCTACGTACAGTTAACGTATTGCGATACAGGGCGGAAGTACAGTATTGGTCAGGCTTGGAAGATAATGCGATTAAATCACTTTTGCATGCACAACGTTTATCTAAAGATAATTTAGCTATGTCAGATACAATTAAAAAGCGTTTAACGGAAATGCAGAAAGAAAGACAATATAAGCTTTAACAGGTGATTTTATTTGGGTTTTTGATAGAACTAGACGAACTTTATTTTTATAATTTTGACGTTATGAACTGACTTTTTATAAAGACAGTTCAACGTAATTTTATTGATTTAAGATATTAAGCCAGTTTCGCTTTAATTTTGCTAGAAACTAGAGAAGGATCGGCGCGCCCGGCTATGAGCGGACGCAGAGAGTTCATCACCTTACCCATATCTTTCATGCTAGTAGCTTCTTGCGCAATGATCGTTTGCGCAATGATAGAATCAAGCTCTTCCTCAGTCATAGCTTCTGGTAGAAATTGAGATAAAACCTCAAGTTCGGCTTGCTCTTTACTAGCTAAATCATCTCGATTAGCACCTAGAAAGGCTTTAATCGATTCTTTACGTTGTTTTATTTGCTTTTCAATAACCGCAAGAACTTGAGCGTCGTCAAGCTCTTTACGATCATCGACTTCGATTTGCTTAATTGCTGCCTGTAGACTACGTATTACCGTTAACTTACTCATTTCTTTGGCACGCATTGTTGCTTTTAAAACTTCAGTTATTTGGCTTTTTAATGTAGTCATTTATATTTCCAGTCAGTCAATCACAAATTAATCTTAGTAAAGGCGAGTAGTACGTACTGATTCACGCGCCAATTTCTTTTGGTAGCGTTTAACAGCAGCAGCTTTTTTGCGCTTACGTTCTTGAGTTGGTTTCTCGTAGAATTCGCGTTTACGAACGTCAGCTAAAACACCAGCTTTTTCGCATGAACGTTTGAAGCGACGGATAGCTACGTCTACTGGTTCGCCTTCTTTCAATTTAACTTGTGGCATGAAGAATCCTCATTAAGTTATGGATAAGATCTAGACCGAATTGTCTTGGATCACAAGTGAAGTGCAGTATTTTACTCATTTACATCTCATACCACAAGTCTATAATAGGCTTCGCATTTGATTTGATATAATTTATAGGCAATTTAATGATCGTTTTGGGCTTAGAAACTTCTTGTGATGAAACAGGACTTGCTTTGTATGACAGCGAGTTAGGGTTGCGAGGGCAGGTACTTTATAGCCAAATTAAATTGCATGCCGAATATGGCGGTGTAGTACCAGAGCTTGCATCTCGTGATCATGTTAGAAAGTTAATTCCATTAATTAATCAATTACTTGAAGAAAGTAACGTGAAAAAATCTGAAATTGATGCGATTGCTTATACACGTGGTCCGGGCTTAATGGGCGCATTAATGACAGGTGCTTTATTTGGCAGAACGTTAGCATTTGCTTTAAATAAACCTGCGATTGGTGTTCATCATATGGAAGGTCATATGCTTGCACCATTATTATCGGAAACTCCACCGGAATTTCCGTTTGTCGCTTTATTGGTCTCTGGCGGTCATACACAACTTATGGCTGCGTACGGAATTGGGCAATATGAATTGCTTGGTGAGTCAATTGATGATGCAGCAGGTGAGGCATTTGATAAAGTGGCTAAAATGTTGAAATTACCCTATCCGGGTGGACCAAATATTTCTCGGTTGGCAGAAAAAGGCAATAAAGATGCCTTTGAATTCCCACGTCCAATGTTACATCAAGGTCTTACTTTTTCATTTAGCGGTTTAAAAACTGCGGTTTCAGTGCAGCTTAAAAAGTTAGATGGCGAAAAGCGTGATGAAGATATTGCAGCAAGTTTCCAAGAAGCTTTAGTCGATACATTGGTCAAAAAATCTGTAAAAGCCTTAAAGCAAACAGGTTTAAAACGTTTGGTTATTGCAGGTGGTGTAAGTGCAAATAAACGTTTACGTGAACGTTTGGAAGCAGATTTAGATAAAATTCGTGCATCTGTTTATTATGCAGAACCAGCTTTATGTACAGATAATGGTGCAATGATTGCATTTGCAGGTTATCAACGTTTAAAAGCGGGTCAGCAAGATGGATTATCTGTAACAACAACGCCACGTTGGCCAATGACGGAATTAACAAACCCAAATGAAGTTTAATATTTAAATAAAAAAAGAGGCTTTAGAGCCTCTTTTTTATTTATAAAAGTGATTATTTCTTAAAATGTTTTAAAGCTAAATGTAAGCCTATTCCAACTTGCATCAGTACAAAACTTAATCCTAAAAACTTCCATAAATTTGTCGGAACTTGTTTTACAACATCTAAAAATAATGCCATAAATGCAACAAGAATAAGCGCTAAGACCGTTGAATGAATATATTTGTTGGGCAATGCTTTTTGCGCAATAAAAAAACCAATAACAACAAAACCAAAAAAGAAAGTGGGTTCAATAAGTACGGATAATTGATCTTTTGTGAGGAATTGGCTTCCAACCATGGTTAATATGACCATGCAAACAACTAAGCCAAACAAGGCGCTCATTCCAAATGCAAAAAATCTAAAATTCATAAAAGGAGAGTATGCATAAAAATAATGCGCTTACTTTAAGGAAAAATACCAAGATAAGCAAAAAAATTATAAGAATATTCTCATTATTATGTTTGTAAAATAACGCTCTACATTAGACCATTTTCATCAAATTTTTATGTAAATTCATCTAGAAGAAAACGAATGAGTTTAAAAAGTGATGATATTGATCTAATGTAATTACGTTTAAAGGGCAATAAGCTTATTTAGCTTCGTTAACGCCTACAAGAAATTGGCTACAGTTTGATTCTGGAGATGCAGCTTCAACTTGTTCTTTGGTTAAGGCAAATTTTGATGCTACAGAGGCATAATTTTTATTCATTTCTTGACCAGCCAAATGGCCAAGCTCTTTCACTTGATCGGTTGTAAGTAATTTATGGTTTACAGCTTCATTAACTATTGTACAGGCTGTTGTTGTGGCTACATAGCGTGCAGTAAGTTGTGAATATGCAATATAACCAGCAATTGAACCTAGTGCTAAACCAATAATAAATATTAAAGCGATTTGACCTTTTTTCATTATAAGAAACCTATTATTTATGAATAAAATAAAAGCTGTACTGTAGCTGAATATAAAGTGATCTAGTTTGTACTTTTATTTATAGCTTTGTGGTGTTTATGTACAAAAAATAAAGACCTATAACTGTGATTACAGGTCTTTAAATATTAAGTCGATAAGTAAAAAATTAGAGTTTTTCTTTTAAAGCATAAAGTTGTTCAAGTGCTTGTCGTGGCGTTAAGTTATCTACATCAATAGAATGAAGATATTCTAAAGCAGGAGATTTCTTCTCAATTTCAATAACACGCTCAATAACTTCCACTTCTGGCTCAATTGCAAATAAGTCATTTTGCACAGAAAATGCCACCGTTTTTTGCTGTTGTTTCTCTAAAATTTTTAAACGGTTTTGTGCATCTTTAATTACATTTGCAGGAATACCTGCAAGTTTTGCAACCTGTAAACCGTGACTTTGACTCGCAGGACCTTGCTGAACTTTATGTAATAAAATTAAATTGCCATTTAATTCTTTTGCTGTTACATGATAGTTATCTATACCTGTTTCTTTACTTAGCTCTGTTAATTCAAAATAGTGAGTTGCAAACAAACATAAGCATTTAATACGTTTTGTTAAATCTAAAACACACGCCCAAGCAAGCGATAAACCATCGTAAGTGCTTGTACCACGTCCAACCTCATCCATTAAAACTAAAGATTGATTGGTTGCGTGATGCAAAATTTGTGATGTTTCAGTCATTTCTACCATAAACGTAGATTTGCCTGTAGATAAATCATCGGCTGAGCCAATTCGTGTAAATACACGATCAATTGGTCCTAAAATTGAAGCTTGAGCAGGAACATAACTACCGCAATAGGCAAGTAAAGCAATAAGCGCTGTTTGGCGCATAAAGGTCGATTTACCACCCATGTTTGGCCCTGTAATAATCGCCATACGATGATTAAAATCTAGGGTTGTGTCATTAGGAGTGAATGCAGATTTACTTAATTCTTCAACAACAGGATGACGACCTGCAACTATTTTAAGACCAATTTCAGGGCTAAATTCAGGGCGATTCCAACTGCGTAAACGTGCTTGATGTGCAAAATTAGCAAGCATATCAATTTGTGCAATTGCTGCACTCATCATTTGTAAATTGCCAATATCTGCACGAAGTTCATCTAGTAGCATTTCAAAAAGCATTTTTTCACGTGCAAGCGCGCGCGATTCACTTGAAAGTACTTTATCTTCAAAAGATTTTAATTCTGGAGTAATGTAGCGCTCAGCATTTTTGAGCGTTTGACGACGAATATAATGATCGGGAGCTTGCTCGGCTTGGGCACGTGTAAGCTCGATGTAATAACCACTCACACGGTTATAGCCAATTTTTAAAGTTGAAATTCCTGTGTTTTCACGTTCTTGGATTTCTAAATCAATTAAGAATTGACCTGCGTGATCACGAATTTTACGTAGTTCATCAAGCTCACTGTCGAAACCTTCGGCAATCACATTACCGTCACGTAATAAAACAGGTGGATTTTCTACAATTGCAGACATCAAACGTGCATGCAGACCATGAAAATCACCCAATTCATCGTTTAATTGTTGAATGAGTTTAGATTGTTGAGCCGATATAATGGGTTTAATTGCGTGACGTAAAAATGGAATTTGCGCACAAGTTTGACGCAATTGAACTAAATCTCGTGGGCGTGCGCTACCTAAAGCAATACGGCTTAGCACACGTTCAATATCCCCAATTTCTTTTAAAACTAAACGAACAGGTTCTTCGTGGTAGCCTTTTAAAAGCACAGTTGTTGCATCTAAGCGATCATCTAAAATTGCTGTATCACGTAAGGGTTGCATCAGGGTACGGCTAAGTAAGCGTCCACCCATTGCAGTTTTACAATCGTTAATCAGTTGAAATAAAGATGTACCATGTTCAAAAAGTGGTTCAATAAGTTCTAAATTACGACGTGTTACAGGATCTAAGGCAATAAAGTCACTGCTTTGTTCCAGCTGAATTGAGCGAATATGTGGTAAGGCTGTTTTTTGTGTTTCTTTTGCATAATGAATGAGTGCTGCGGCAGCTGCTTTTGCCAAAGGTAAATGATCGATACCAAAACCTGAAAGCGTAGATACGCCAAGCTGATCGCATAATGTCTTTTGTGCATTATTTAAATTGAAATCGACATTTGGACGCTTGGTAATTGGGCAATCTAAAAGTCGTTTAATATCTTCCACAATATTTGGGTCGATAATATTCTCATCAATCACAATTTCACTTGGCATTAAACGTGAAAGTTCAATGCTTAATTGTTCTGTTTTATATTCTTGCTGTTGAACTTTAAAAATACCTGCACTTAGGTCAAGTAGGGCTATACCAATTTGATTTTGCTGAATGCAAATAGAGACTAAGTTTGAGGATTGATGTGCAGTAAGAAGAGCATCATCTGTGAGCGTTCCAGGCGTAATAATACGTACAACACCACGTTCAACAGGGCCTTTTCCTGTTACTTCACCAAGTTGTTCGCAAATTACAACAGTTTCGCCTTTCTTTACTAAGCGCGCTAAATAACCTTCCGCTGCATGATAAGGAACACCTGCCATCGGAATTGGGTCACCATTGGCTTTTCCACGATGGGTAAGTGTAATACCTAATAATTTGACTGCTTTTTTTGCATCATCAAAAAATAATTCGTAAAAATCGCCCATGCGATAAAACATCAATGAATGAGGATGCTGCATTTTTATTTTTAAGTATTGCTGCATCATCGGTGTATGGTTAGAAAGATCAGTCATTGAAAAGTTCGTCATCACATTAATTAAGTCATTTATACATTCGATTTTAGCAGTCTTTTGGCGAAAAACTACCTATTGACTTGGCTTATTCTGTTATAAAAATAATCAAATGATTACATTATTAGATTGTGAAATTTGATAACGATTTCGTCCTGATTTTTTAGCGCCATATAATTTTTTGTCGGCTTCTTCAATAAAATCACGTAATAGATCATTTGGATTAGGAATCGTTGTAACCACACCTAAACTCACCGTTATATTCGTGCAAATAGGACTATCTGGGTGTTTTATTTTAAGATTTTTAATGCTGTATAAAATTAAATTTGCAATTTCTTCTACTTTTTCTCTACTTGTTTGCGGAAATACCAATAGAAACTCTTCTCCACCATAACGAGCTGCAATTTCAGAATGATTTTTCGTTATGCTTTTGAGTGCAACAGCAATCGCTTGTAGGCAACTATCACGAGAAATATGTCCTAAGCTATCATTGTAATTTTTGAAGTAGTCTATATCTAGCATAATGATAGATATCGGTTTTTTCTGTTTAATTGCTAGAATCCATTCAGCTTCTAAAACTCGATTTAAATAGCGTCTATTGGCTAATCCAGTGAGTGGGTCGAGCAGTGATAATTCTTCAAGTAACTGTGCTTGATCAGATATTTCTTTTTGCGTGGTTTCAATAATACAGTTCTGAAGATAGTTTTCACGATGTTGTCGATCTATGACGTAACATAAAGACATGCCGAAAAAGCTACTAAAAATGTATGTATGTATTAAATAAGTCCAATCAATATATAAATTATAATAATTTGAAAAAAGGATACCTACTAAACCGCCTAACCAACCTGCAATAATCGCTGTATAGAAGGGCTTTGTTGCACAAAGATGTAAAAATTAAGATTGCCCATATCTACTCAAATTTAAGGCATAACTTGGGTATGTGGTTGACCTAACTCGGTAAATTTATTTAACACGGCTACACGTGCATGGATCTCATTGACTTGGCTATTAAAGTTCCTTGCACTGAGTTTATCGCTTAATAATTTGATGCAATGCATTTTGGTTTCCACCAAGCTTTGATGATGATAATCAGACCACTTTTTCTAAAGTATTCTTCTTGAGAAGCACGGCTTCGCAAGATTGACTGTTTTTTAATAATTCATTCCTCTCTAAAGATCTCAATTTCTGATCTTTCCATGGTTTTGCATTTTTCCTTGGCGGGATAACCGCATGTGCATCTCGATCTAAAATGACTTGTCTGCAGTGCTTTGTGCCATAAGCCCCAGCTGTATAGACCGAATCAATTTGTTCATCTAAGGGAATTTGTGAAAGCAAATCTCTGAGTACTTGCGAATCGCTAACATTATTTGTCGTGAGCTGTACTGCATGTATCTGAAGGGTTTCAGCATAGATAGCAATATGAAGCTTAGGTCATTGATGATGATATTCAGGTCCATATTTTTTTACGTTTTCATCACCTTCACCTAGAAACTTCAAGCCAGCAGAGTCTTCGAGTAGATGCAGCCCATCCTACTTTTTGGTAGCTAATGGCAATATTAATCTGATTTTGTCGTCTGCAAGGTGTGTAATAATCGATGCCGTTCAACTTAAACAACTGAGGTGAAAAGGCTTTGTACAAAGCCTATAACTATGTGTAAAGAAAGGCGAAATAGGGATTTGGTCATCAAACAGCATTGAATTACTGTATTAGAATAAGTTTGATTTCTTCAATACTTAGCTTTTGATTGTGCATACCACTGAGTCTTTGGATCAAGCCAAATGGAAATATTAGTTCGGTTAATTCGGGCTCAATTATAGGAAGGCCAATTGCTTATACGATAGGTTCTGGGCTTGGTTTATTCATTTTGAAATTATATGGCTGAATAAACCTTCTAGGCTAGGTGAGTGCAACAAAGCTATTTTTAGATCATCAATTATTTTTAAAACTTTATTATTTTTTTATTCATTGAATCAAAAAGTTGTTAATACGGTTAACTATCTATAACGAATATTAATACGCAATTAATATTTATGTTCAATTTTGGGCAGAAAGTCACTTTTATTTAAAAAATATTAATTAATACTTAAGTGTTAATTAATAAAATTATGTTACTTTTCACATTGTTTTTGTGTGTTTTTATGCTAAATTTAGGCTAATAAATATACATTAATTCATGTTTGATATTTTGGGGGGCTTAGTAATTAAGCGAATATGCACTTGATATTAGAGTAATAAGATTTTTAGGTGAACTATTTTAAATTATATTTATTGAGAAAATGTGGGGAAAAGTTGAACGATATTTTAAGTAATAAATACATGACAGTATTTATGTAAATATCTAATTATATAAACTTTTATTATTTTTTTAATATGGCTCAAAAGTATGGGGTGAGTAGGTATTTTGAAATAGTTGAATAAAAAATGAGTGTATTTGTAAATTCAAAATATAAGAGAAGTATATGATTTTTAAGTTTTTTAAGAAATGCTTTACAGCAAAATGGCG